>JAYVSP010000474.1:0-5776 GCA_043775215.1 Planctomyces sp.
AAGAGAAACAAGAGGTGCCTTACGAGTACACGGTCATGCGGCAAGAGACACAGAGTCGCCAAGAGCAGTACCAAGTCTCAGTGCCGGAATGGAAAGAAGTCACAACCGAATACACTGTGATGGTCCCACACACCGAGAAGCGAAGTGCGACTCGAACGGTTTCTCGCGTTGTCCCGTACACCGAGACGCGAACGGTCACCGAGCAAACTGGACATTGGGAAGATCGCCCGTACGAAACGACAACGATGGTCCGTGGGTGCGATGCGAATGGCTGCCCGACCTGTTGTCCGCAAACGACGACCTGCGTTCAAAAAGTTTGGGTGCCGCAATGTGTTCAGAAGGAAATCCAAGTCACTTGCAACAAGGTTGTCTGCGAGCAACAGCCGTATGACTATGATGTGACTGTCTGTACCCCCGAGACTCGAACTGCGACGAACAAAGTCTGCTCATATCGCTGTGAAACTCGCACCCGCGACGTGCCATTCACCGTTTGCGTGCCGGAAACAAAAACCGCGACGCGAACGGTCTGCACGACCAAGTGTGTCCCGGAAGAGCGAGAAGAGCAGTACACCGTCTGCGTGCCGGAAACTAAAACCGCCACGCGAACGGTTTGCACGACCAAGTGTGTCCCGGAAGAGCGCGAAGAGCAGTACACCGTCTGCTTGCCGGAAACGAAAACCGCCACGCGAACCGTCTGCACGACCAAGTGTGTCCCGGAAGAGCGAGAAGAGCAGTACACCGTCTGTGTGCCGGAAACGAAAACCGCCACGCGAACCGTCTGCACGACCAAATGCGTCCCGGAGCAGAGGGATGAGCAGTACACCGTCTGCTTGCCGGAAACGAAAACCGCCACGCGAACCGTCTGCACGACCAAATGCGTCCCGGAGCAGAGGGAAGTGCAGTACACCGTGATGGTGCCCTATCAAGTGGAGAAAGAAATCCAAGTCTGTGTGTGCCACATGGTCGCGAAGACAATTCAAGTCCCGACCTGTTGCCCGCAACCGCAAACCTGCTGCCCGCAGCCGGCGCCGACGTGCTGCACGCCAGCTCCGTCTTGCTGTGGTGCTGTTCCGTCTTGCTGCCGATAATCCGTCAGCCTGACCGATGACTTTGAAAACCCAGGTCCATTTCGGTGGACCTGGGTTTATTCTTGCGCTCAACCGGCTTACCTTGCGACGTTATGCCTGAGTTTCGCTACATCGCCCGTGAACTGTCTGGCCGCGAGGTCACGGGGCAACTGACTGCCAACAGTGAGCTCGATGCGGTTTCGCAGTTGTCGGCCAAGCAACTGTTTCCCGTGAAAATTCTGCTGGCCCAAGTGACTGGCGTACAGAGGCTCGGTTGGGTACGGCGACCTCGCGCGGGGCATCTCGCGATTTTCTTTTCGCAGTTGGCAGACTTGTTGCGATCGGGAGTGCCATTGCTTCGGTCGCTGGATTTGCTCGAACGGCAGACGTCGCATGCCGGGTTGAAGGCCGTGTTACACGACCTGCGCGACAAAGTTGCCGACGGAACTCGGCTGGCCGAGGCGATGCGGCTGCATCCGGAAGCCTTTTCCGAATTGTCGACCAGCATGGTTCGAGCGGGTGAGGAAGGGAGCTTTCTGGAAGACGTGCTCAAGCAGGTTGCCGACTTCACCGAGCATCAGCAGGAATTGAAAGGTCGAGTGATCGGAGCGGTGGTTTATCCGATCTTCCTGCTGGTCGCGGGCGTCAGCGTGGTGTGGGCGATGCTGGTGTGGTTCGTACCCAAGTTCGCTCCGATTTTTGAACGCCTGGCCGATCGCGATGAACTCCCCCTCGCGACGACGATGCTGATGTCTCTGAGCGAATACGCCGGGCAGTACTGGTTGGTGGCAATCTTGCTGATTATTGGCATCGTGCTGCTTCTGCGACACCAGTTGCGAACAGACGTTGGAATTCGGCGCTGGCATCAATTGATGATCAGCATGCCGGCGCTGGGACCGGTGGTGCGGAGTTTGGCCATCTCGCGGTTTTGCCGGATTCTGGGCACGTTGCTGAAGAACGGCGTGCCAATTTTGCAGTCGTTGCGAATCGCGAAAGATGCGACCGGCAATCGAGTGCTGACGGACGCGATCAGTCAAGCGGCGGACAACGTCTCCTCTGGTAAATCGCTCGCGTCGCCGCTGGCCAGTAGCGGTCAGTTCCCCGGCGAGGTGGTCGAAATGATCGCCGTCGGCGAGGAAGCGAACAACCTGGAGCAAGTGCTGATCAACATTGCCAATACAATGGAACGCCGCACACAACGGCTGATGGATCTTGCCGTCCGGTTGCTCGAACCGCTCATGCTGATCGTGATGGCTGGCTTGATCCTGTTTGTGGTGATCGGACTGTTGCTGCCGATCATGAAGAGTTCGGGCACGTTGTGAGTCATCCGCAGGAATCTCAGTTGTTCCACAACTGAGATTCCCAATGTGTCGTCGGTTACTGGAAAACGTGATGATGGCTGTCGATTGACGTTCGGAATGCGAGTCGCGGAGCGACTCGCCTACGATTCTGCGGCTTCGCCGCGCTATGAGTTTGCGAGATGAAACGAGACGGCTCGCGCGTGTTTCATGTTTCCGCTGTCGAGGCGGATTTGACGCTGCTCGACGCATTGCGGCTATGGTTGCCCGAACCACTGGCTGCGGATGCGCGGCGGCTCGTTAGTGAGCGCCGCGTGCAGATTGACGGCAACTTGTGCCTCGATCACAAACGCTGCTTGAAGTCGCGTGAGGTCGTCAAGGTTCTGCCGCATTCGGTCATCGCCCCGCCGACCGAAGCAGACATCCGCATCCAATTCGTCGATGACTACATCGTGGTCGTCGAGAAGCCGTCCGGCATGACGACGATGCGACATGAAGAAGAAGCTCATTGGTCCGCGCGGCGGCAGCGGCGAGAGGCGACGTTGGATGATTTGCTTCCTAGAGTCCTGGCCCGCATGTTCGCTTCGAAAATGAGCGGCAAGGCGCTCGCCGCCGGTCGTCGGGAACAACCCGCGGCTAACGCATTGAGAAAGACACCGTCGCACACCGCGCGAAGTGGCGGAAAATCGGCGGATGCTCAATCTCTTGATACGCGGCGTTTTTCCATCATCCCCGTGCATCGATTGGACCGCGAGACGAGCGGCTTGATGGTTTTCGCCCGCACCGTGGCGGCAGAACATTCGCTCGTCGAGCAATTCCGCGAACACTCGATCGAACGCGCGTATTGGGCGATCGTGCTCGGGGACATCGCTGAGCAAACCATCGAATCGCACTTGGTTCGCGACCGAGGCGACGGCAAACGGGGCAGCACCTCACTGCCCGAAACCGGACAACGTGCCGTCACTCATGTGCGGTCGCTGGAGCGGCTTCGCGGACATACCTTGATCGAATGCCGCCTGGAAACTGGCCGTACGCATCAAATCCGCATCCACTTGTCTGAAGCAGGGCATCCGCTCTGCGGCGATACCGATTACCGAGGTCCGTTGAACGCACGACCGATTCCCGATCGCAGCGGTGCGCCGCGATTGGCACTCCATGCGGCGGAACTAAGTTTCAAACATCCGGTCACCGGCGAACGGCTTCACTTTGAAATGCGTTTGCCGCGCGAACTAGCGGACTTTGTGACCTTTTTGGAGTGCGGCGATGCATCGCCGCTTTCCTTGGCGGCGGAGCCGCTTTCTCGTCAATCGAATCAAACACACAATTCAACGAAACACGACTCAACGAAAGAAAAGCGGATCCGCCGCAAAGGAAAGCGATGATGCATCACCGCACTCCAAATGGAAAATGACTCATGACCTCACGCAATCTCATCGGCGTCCTGCCGGTCTTTCAGACACCATTCCGCGACGATGAATCGCTCGACTTCGACACATTGCAACGCGAGATCGACTGGCTGTTTGAGCGAGGCGCCGACGGCATCGTGATGGCAATGGTCTCCGAGACGTTGCGACTCTCAACCGACGAGCGGCAATTGCTGGCCGAACAGGCTTGCCGCTTTGCTGGGACGCGCGGAGCAACGGTCATCAGCGTCGGGGCAGAAAGCACTCACACGGCCGAGCGGCTGGCGCGGCACGCGGCCGACTGTGGCGCGGCCGCGATTATGGCGATCCCTCCCGTTTCGATCGGAGTCGGCGAGGACGAGCAACTGCGCTACTACGAGCGGCTACTGCATGCCGTCGCGATTCCGTTGATCGTGCAAGATGCGAGCGGTTATGTCGGCCGCCCAATGTCAATTGCTTTGCAGGCACGGATGTGGCGCGAGTTTCATCCGCGAGTCCTCTTCAAACCGGAAGCCGTTCCGATCGGGCAACGCTTGTCCGAACTGCGCGACGCGACGAACGGCCAAGCCGCCGTCTTTGAAGGAAGCGGCGGCATCGCATTGGTCGACAGCTTCCACCGAGGCATCGTCGGCACGATGCCCGGAGCCGATTTGATCGACGCGATCGTCGCCTTGTGGCACGCCTTGCAAGCCGGAGATAACCGCCGAGCCGATGCGATCTCGTGGCCTCTGTCGGCGCTGGTCGCTCTGCAAACCGGACTCGACGGATTCTTGGCCATCGAAAAATATCTGTTGCATAAGCAAGGCATTTTCCCCAACACGCTGATCCGCGGCCCAGTCGCCTTCCGCCTGGATGAAGAAACTCGGCGTGAAGTCGATCGGCTGTTCGCTAGACTGTGCGAGGCAGTTCTCGTCTGAAATCTCAAGTCTCAAATCGAAAATCCATCATGACTCAAGCCATTGTCGATCCCGGCGAGTTGCGGCTCTTCGCGCAAATGCTCAAACAGTTCAATCAAGACTTGTCCGACCGGACGACCGCGTTGTCCAGCCAGCTTCACTCGCTCAGCGGGTCATGGCGCGATCAGGAAAACATCAAATTCACCGAACAGTTCGAGCAACATCTGCGTTACTTGCAGCGCTTCATTGATGCCAACAACCAACATATCCCGTATCTGCTTCGCAAAGCCGAACGGATCGAAGAGTACTTGCAGCAGAAGTAGCGTCTTGAACCCAGGAGATCACCATGAACACCAAAAGTTTGCTCATCACGATTGTTGTCGCCTTCGTCACCGTCTGGGCAACGGACTTTCTGATTCACGCCGTCTGGTTGTCCTCGACCTATGGAGCCACCAAGGAACTTTGGCGGACGGAGGCCGAGATGATGGCGAAGATGCCGTGGATGTTCCTCGGCCAGTTCCTCGTTGCAGCCGCATTCACCGTCATCTTTGCCGCCTGCGTCGCGGAGAAACGGAGCCTCGGTTTCACGCTGACGTATGCGGTCGCGATCGGCGTGCTCATCGGCGGCGGTCAGGTCATCATGTATGCCGTGCAGCCCTTTCCCGGCACGTTGGTGGCGAAGTGGTGCGGCGCCTACTTCGTGCAACTGCTGTTGCTCGGCGGCATCGTCCACAAGGTTTACAAGCTCCCGGTTCCGAGCGGGTCTGCTTCAACAAATTACCAGTGCATGACGAAGCCGCCGTCAACATTGATCGTCTGGCCGGTGACGTGAGCGGCTCGCGCGGAGGACAGGAAGACAATCATGTCGGCGATGTCTTCGGGACGTTGCCACTGGCCCAGCGGGACGGCCGAGCGAATCTTAGCGGCGGCCCAGTCGTCATAGCTTTGACGCCGGTCGGGCGGTTGTTGGTCGTGCCACGCTTGCCAGACTGCTTGGTTGAGCGGCGTTTGCACCATGCCGGGACAGACTGTGTTGACTCGGATTCCGTGCGGAGCCAAATCCTTTGCCAGGCACTGCGCGAAGTTGATGTTCGCCGCCTTCGACGCGCTGT
>JAYVSP010000475.1:0-23412 GCA_043775215.1 Planctomyces sp.
CTCTGGCGAGTTCAGCTACATCGGACAGTTATTTCTGCGCCGGTCCTTAGCCTCGCTTGCGCGTCGGGTTAGTTTGAAGCACCGTGTCGTACCCATGTGGTGTCCATGAATAATCCAGGCTAGCGCCGTGCCGCTCACGACACGGAATTTGGGCTGTTACACAGATTAAGCGTCGATGTCTTTCAGCCGCCCGTTGCTGTCGCCGAACGAATCTGCCGGAGCCCCCATGCGGTCGAACAGCGACAGAAACATATTGTTGAGCGGTGTTTCCTTGTCGATTTTCAGGAAGCGGCCGGAATTGACGGTGCTGTTGCCTCGGCCGGCGAGGACGATCGGCAGGTTGTGGTGCGAGTGGGCGTTGCCGTCTCCCAGACCGCTGCCGTACATGATCAGGCAGTGGTCCAGCAGCGTTCCCTCGCCTTCTTTGGTGGCCTTGAGCTGTTGCAGGAAGTACGCGAACTGCTCGATCTGAAACTTGTCGATCTTTTTCAGTTGCTCGATCTTGTCCTTCTCGTTGCGGTGGTGCGACAGCTCGTGATGTCCCTCGTTGACGCCGACCATCGGGTAGGTTTTGTTGCTGCCGGCGTTGCCGACCATGAAGGTCGCGACGCGAGTGCTGTCCGTGCGGAAGGCCAGCATCAGCAGGTCGTACATCAATCGGAGATGCTCGCGTCCGTCCTTGGGGATACCCTTCGGGATTTCGTAATCGGGTCGCGTGTTCTTGGCGTTGGTTTCGGCCTGTTCGATGCGGGATTCGATCTCGCGGACGGCGGTGAAGTATTCGTCGATCTTGTGCCGATCGGTCTGTCCCAGTTTTTCCTTGAGCTTGGCCGCGTCACCGGCCACGACGTCGAGGATGCTCTTGCGATAGGCCGCGCGTTTGGCGCGGGCTTCGGGATTGTTCTCCTCGCCGCCGAACAGTCGCTCGAACACCAGTCGCGGGTTGATCTCCTTGGCCATCGGTGTCGATTCGGTCTTCCAGGAGATGCTGCTGGAGTACGCGCAGCTATATCCCGAATCGCAGTTGCCCGAAGATCGACCCGGCTCGATCCCCAGTTCGAGCGACGGCAGTCGCGTGAGACTGCCGATCTTCGCCGCGACATGCTGATCGGCCGACATGCCGACCTTGATGTTCGCCCCCGCCGTCTTCACGGGATGAGCACCGGTCAGAAAGCTGCCCGCCGCCCGAGCATGATCGCCCGCGCCGTCACCCTTCGCTCGGCCGTTGTCCTGAGCCAGTCCGCTGATCACCAGCAACTCGCTCTTGTGCGGCACGAGCGATTCCAGCGATTCGCTCAACTCAAACGAAGAACCTTCGCCCGGCGTTTTCGGAAACCACGCCGACTGAATCACGCCATTCGGCTGAAACACAAACGCCAACCGCGTCGGAATGCCCTTGCCGGCCGCGACCCCCTTCTCCGCGGCAACGCCGAACGCATGAGTGGCCAGCATGGAGTCGAGCACAGGCAGAGCGACCGCCGCGCCGAGGCCTCGCAACATCGTCCGGCGCGACAACAGGCCGGACCTGGCGAAAGTCCGCAACGTCGCTCGTTGAGCGGCCGTAATATGATTGACAGAGTGACTCATAGTTTTCCCAGTCTTCGTAGCGAGATTTCAGGTCATGTCATTGCCGCGATTCGATCAATGCCTTGCGCATTGCGGCCCTACACTCTTCAAAACTCACTGACTCATAATCACCAGAACGGACCATTTCCACACGCCGCTTCAGTTCGGCAATAAACTCCGGGTCCGACTCCTCCCATCCGTGAAAGTTCGGGGGTGTTTTCAATTCTTGAACGGCTCGTTCATCATCATCATTCATCTTTATCTGTCCTTTTTCCAATCAGCGCAACGGAATCTCCTACAGCAAAGTCGGGACAATTGCCAACGCTTTTATCTCCCTATTTCTTGGGGGGCGGCGGGGGCGGTGGCACCGGGCGTGCGGACTGTGTTGTTTGGCCGCTCACACCAGCCACGCCTTTCTCAATCTGTACGAGACCACGCTCTTCGGCGGGCCTAAGGGGTAGCTTACTTCCCATGGTTTGTTTTCCTTTCGAAAAGGCAGGTGTTGACACATCGACTATCGGGCCAATTGCACGTTTGGTTTCTTCATTATTTCAACTATTTCGACATCCGTCGCGGCAATCAAAACACAGTCGACAGTCGCAAGGGAAGTCTCCTGTCGAACTAATCCTCCACTTTCCGGCGCTTGTGTCATGTCAGCCAACCACGATGCCTCATAAATCACAAAATGTCCAACATCTGGATGATCGGGCCACTCGTCGACCCGCCCGAATAGGCGTCTTGGTTTTTCACCCTTCAGATGAAGTACGACGAAATCGGATCGACTTCCGCGAGCAATTTTGTTGAATGCGCTGAACCACTCGGACGGGTACGAAGTGCGTTTCGTCACCCGTAATGTCCGTAGGATTGCATGTAACCAATCTAAATTCGCCGACCAAGCAAAGGAAATTCCCAAACCGAGCGAAATCGCAATCGACCAGATGTATGCAATCTGGGAGGTCCAAATTCCCATCTGCAAATCTCGGTCATTCTTTCCGATTGTGGTCAAGACAATTTCGAGAACGTATACGAGCCACTGACTGATGCCTGTAAAAATCAGAGCTTGGACGACACGTTCGAATGGCGTAGTTTTCGGGTGAGCAGTCAGTGAATGAAATATCCAAGACGCAATGAAGCCTGGCAACAGGAATTGGATCAATCCGATCAAATCGGTCTTTAGGAATTCCATTCGCTTGCACTCCTCTCAGTCAACACATCCGTCGCCGCGACTGAGAACGCGGAATTTCATCGGCACTCATCGTTAACCACCGTTGCCGAACTTTACGCGTCGAATCGGCGGGAGCCTACGCGGCGAAATCAAAAACGGATGCTTCGATCACCCGCACGGGCTTCTGGCCGCTCCAGACGATTTGCTGAATTCGATCGAATGTTTCCCCCGAAAAAAGTTGCTCTCCGGTTTCAACGCACTCTCGGCACGGGACGTTTTCGATGACGACAACACGCCCCTCATAATTCATGGTGTAGGTGATAACTCGGTTCACGAAGGTTTCGGGGCGTTCATTCGTCATGATCAGTTCTCCGCGTTCGGCCATTGATCCATTCCTGCGGCTTGGATTCGTAGGCCGTGATGATCTTCACCAGCGGCCGGGTTGGGTAACTGCAAAGAACGTGCAACACGACACCTTGCGCAGAATGACCGAGAAGCAGGCAACTCGGCCAATACTTGTCTTGAGGATAGTCCTCAATGACCTCACCGGTTTGAACGGCATCGAGGATTTCTTGGTGAGAGATTCCTCTCGCTGTCGCTTGTTCGACGCCGTGTCTTGAAACTTCATACTCGCCAGCAGCCACCTTCGCTTTCAGGGTATTCAGAAGAGCTTCGTCCACAATACCGATTACTCCACCGGCCCGTCGCCGCGGCGCATTTGGAACGGTTCGCTGAGTACAATTTGGGTGATCAGTGTCGAGAACCGATAGCCGTCGGCGGCGTGGGCGTCCAGAATCTTATCGACCGCACAACGGTCATAGTATTCGAGTCCTCGGCCGGTGGCGTAGGTCAGCAGTTTTTCGGTGAGGCAGCGGCTGAATTGTGGGCTCTTGCCTTTCAAGATCGCGATCAATTCGGTCGAGCCGTTGAACTTTTCTCCTTTGGGCAGGATGCCTGACGAGTCCACATCGTGCTGACCGTCGCGATCGCGCCAGCGGCCGATGGCGTCGAAGTTCTCGAAGCCGAAGCCCAGGTCGTCCATCTGGCGGTGGCACGAGTTGCACATCGCGTTCTCGCGGTGGATTTGCAGTTGCTCGCGGATCGAGGCGTTCGGGTTGGCCTTTTGTGTCGCTTCCAAGTCCGGGACGTTGGGCGGAGGCGGCGGCGGAGCGGTGCCGAGGATGTTCTCCATGATCCACTTGCCGCGTTTGACTGGCGAGGTGCGGCCGGGGTTCGAGGTCACGGTCAGGATGCTGGCTTGCGTGAGCAGTCCCGCGCGGCCGCGAGCTTTCTCCAGTGAGACCTTGCGGAACTCGTCCCCCTTCACGCCGTCGAGGTCGTAATGCTTGGCCAGCCGTTCGTTGACGAACGTGAACTTGGCGTCGAGCAACTCCAGCGTGCCGAGGTCTTCACGTATGACGTGCTCGAAGAACATTTCGGTTTCACGCTGCATGTCATCTCGGAGTTGCGTCGAGTAATCCGGGAACTTGGTCGGATCGGGCATCAGTTCATTCAGGCTCCGCAGGTTCAGCCACTGGATCGCGAAGTTGTCGACGAGCGCGACCGAGCGATGATCCTTCAGCATCCGCTTGACCTGCTGCTGAATGACATCGGGCTTGCGGAGTTCGCCGCGTTCAGCCAGCGACAGCAGTTCGTCGTCGGGCATTGAACTCCACAAGAAGTACGACAGTCGCGTTGCCAGCTCGAATTGAGTGACCTCGTGACTGGCCTTCGGGTCGTTCGGGTTGGAGTCCTGCTCGATCCGAAACAAGAAGTTCGGCGAGCATAAGACCCCTTGCAGCGCGAACTGCATTCCGCGCTCGAACGTCTCGCCCTGCGAAACCGCCATCTCAACGAGTGGCACAAAGCGATTGACTTCATCGTCCGTGACGGGCCGGCGAAATGCTCGGCGCAACAGCGGACGCAAGTCTTCGCGAGCCGCATCGGAGACCGGCTTGCTGACGTTCGGCGTGGCGACGATCAGCTTGCGATGCGACGGCGGCAGGTCGTCCTGCTGAACGTCGAGCGGCCCGACGATCTCAATCCAGTCGACATAAAGATTGCGGTCCTTCTTTGATTTCTCGTCGTAAAAGTCATTGGTAAACGCAGCGGCGATTTTGCGAGTGCCACCGGGAATGCTGAGCCGATGTTCGTACACGTCGTTGACTTGCTGGCCTTTAACGTCAAACGTGCGGACCGGCTTGCCGTCGATCCAGAACTCCATCTTGGCCAAGTCGGTGCCGGCCTGATCGGCCATTGCTTCGGCACGAATGAGATACTCGCCGTCGCGCGGGAGTTTGTGTTCCGCAAAGACTTGCCCGTTCGAGAACATGGACCAGCCGTCGCCATGCTCATTGACGCCGCCGTTCTTGTTGAGTTTCTTGCCGGCGAATCGCGTCTTCGCGGACTTCTTGGGGTCGGCCGCGTTGATGGCCTTCTCGCTGATCTTTTCGGCCGCGTCGAGATATTTCTCCATGAGCAGCGGCGACATCGACAGCACATCGCCGATGTTGTCGAATCCGTAGCCGACGTCATCGGACGGAAAGTCGTCGGCCGGACTGAAGTCGACTCCCAGCAAATCGCGGATCGTGTTGTTGTACTCGGCGCGGTTCAAGCGTCGGACGGTGACTCGCCCCGGGTCACGGTTGAGTTTGCAGTCGATGTTGAACAGCTTGTCCTCCAGCCACGACGAGACGGCCAAGAACTCGTCGTGAGTCGGCCTCTCACGCCCGTCTTCGACCGGCGGCATGGCCTCGATCTGCAACATGCCGAGCACTTTCTCCCAGTGCTTGCGCCCCTTCAACACCGCTGCTTCGCTGTCGAATGTGTGCAGCGCGATGCCGCCTTCGGACGCATCCGCTCCGTGGCACTCAATGCAGTGCTTCTTGATGAACGGCGCGATCTGCGACTGATAAGTGTCGGACTTCCCGGCGAGAAGTTGCTGCGGCTGAATGGCCCCCGTGCCCCACAGGACGACTCCGACCAACAGCACCGCGCCGACACCGGCGGCACTCCACAACGGCCACAATCGCCGAGCAATCCCGCGCGCCGGTCGCTTCGCCGTTCGCGATCGACGCGCTGGGGAGTCATCGCTTCGAGCAAGCGTTACATCGGAAGCATCCGCCGTCGGCCGTGTTGTTTTGCGAGCCGTTCGCTGTTCCGGTGCAGCAGGCAGAGGCTGCGATTTCGCGACCGGATTTGCGTGAGGCTTCGCGGCCGGGGTTTTGCCACGATCGCCTGCGGGGAGAAGCTTCGGCACGACGTACACCGCGCCGCAACCTTCGACCGGGCAACGTCCTTTTTTGCCGGCATGTTGCGCGCCGACTTTGAACGTCGCTCCGCAATGAGCGCACGCCACGCGAATCAACTTGGCAGGCAGAGCAGACATCGAAAACACACACTGGCGGGAAGGTTGGCAAGCCGATCCGAAAAGAGAATTCGGCCCGCGGCAGGAACGAGAAAAGTCTACCCGGCGCGACAGGGACGCGACAGCCTCTTCATGATTAGCACCACCATTATTAGCCGCTGGGCGCTAGCCCCGGTTGTGGGCGCTCGAACCGGACGCTAGCGCGTTCCGGCTGATTCCGTTTCCGCAGCACGACCCCATAAACAGCGTAGATCCGAGCGACAAACGACCACAACCACGGCTGAGTGAATTTCACGTCTGCCAACTTTGTGGTCAGGCCAACGTCCGTTTGCAGCAGTTCCCTCAAGGCCGCTGGGTTTGTCCCCGTGTAAAAATTGCGAGCCGCTATCTCCCGAGGCAACAACGTCAACAAGTCCGCTTCCGATGCCGACCGCAACGCGGGACACGAGTCGGACGAAACGACCTCGGTCACCAGCACCGCCGCACCTCCAGGCCGAGTCAGCTCCAGCATCAACCGCAGATGCTGAGCTCGCATGGCCGAGACGACATCCCAAAACCGCGGATGTGACTCGCCCACCGCCAGCAATACGGCCTCGATCAATTGCGTCAGCAGACCGACCGACGCCACCACGTCACACGGCTGAATGTCTAATTGCGGCGATCGACCGAGTCCTGGAAGAATGCCATCGAGCTGCTCCGCACCGGCCGGCAATCCACTGGAAATCTGCGACAACTCCGCAAAGACGCCTGTCACGTCGATCGGTGCCAGGACACGGATGCGGAGATCATCAGCGACACCTTGGCGGATGAGACCTCGCAAAACGGCGCCGGCATCGAGATCAACCAGCACGATCTCGCGAAAGACCGTCAACAGCATCGGCAAATCGAAATCATTCAGATTACCGGCCCCAAGCAGGCAGAGACGATCGGCCGATGGCGATCGTGCGTTGAGCAAGAGCTGCGTCACGCGGCTGCGATGCGAAGCGTACAACGTCCATGTGTCGTCGGCCTGTGCATTGCGGCGCTGCTGTTCTTGGCCGAGGTCCATTACAGCTTCAAATTAGGAATCATGGTCGAAATTGATGGGACGTGCTCGCACAATACCGGCCCACTTTCGGCGCGTCCAGAGTTTGCTCCAACCTGTAATCCGATCCACAAGGTGTCGGACGACCCACAGAGTCGCCTCATGAGTAATGGCAGACCCGCCGGCACATAGGCTGCGGTCAAAACAAAAAAGGCCCTCAACGCTGACAGACCAGACTTGGGGGCTTTGACGTGCAGGAAACTGAATACAGAGTGGGTCAGGCTGTAAATCAGGGAAATCGTGCAATCCCAAGTCAGTTGTGGTCTGTCCAAAATACGTTGAGGGCCTCGGCTGGGCAGTGGAAAGTTTTAAGACTTGCTGAGCAAGTCGGTAAAAGTTCAAAGCAGTCGGCGTGCCAGAGAGATGATTATTTCGGCGCCGTAAGAATTGCCTGCGCTGCTTTGGCATAACTCATTTCTTTGAGCGTAGTTCGCGAGTTTAATTGACTTGCCAAATTACTGCGCCGAGGTTTGAATTGTCAGCGCCGAGCCGGTACAAAACCAACTGACTGGGCGCTCAAGACACTCTGTCGGCGCCGGAAAGATGGAAGCTATGACTCCAAACCACTGGCGAGACAAATCGGTCGTGACGATTTCCGGCAGCTTGGTGCTGCTGTATTGCGTCGTCGCCCTGGCGTATGTCGCAACCGTACCGGACTTGCGGCTGCGAGTCCTGTTGAGTGACGATCGAGCCGACGAGCAAACACGACCGGGCGTCGTCATCCGAGATCTGCCGGGGCTGGAATGCCGCGGGCCGAAACCTCTTGCCGACGACCTTTTGGTGCGGATCGGCGATGAACCCATCCGTGGATTTCGGGATTTCGCGAAGAGTCTGTTCTCCTTGCGCCGTGCCGCTGTTTCTCGGGAAGGACGCCTGAAAAAAGGAGACGACCCGTCGGTATTGCGGGAGCCGTTGCCGAGCTTGGTGGAGTTCGAGGATGGTCGGCGGTTGGTGGAGATCGAGTACTGGCGCGGCGGCGTCACTCAAACCAGTTGGGTCTTCGTGCAATCGTTGCCGCTGGATGACATCCTGCTGACGTTTGTGTGGTTCGTGCTCCAGTTGGGAATTGCGGCGGTGGGAGCATTAGCGGTTTGGCATCGACCGTTTGATCGGCCCGCGCGACTCTTCTTTGCGATGTGCCTAGTCACAATGGGAGCATTCGTCGGTGGATTTCATTGGTGGATCGTTGCTAGTTCGTTGATTCTGAATATCCCATTCGTGGGCTGCGCCTTGTGCGTGCCCGTCGTGTCACTCCACTTCTTCCTGACCTACCCGCTCCGTACTTGGCCGCTGACGCGATACCCACGAGTCGCTTTGACTCTGTTGTATTCGGTGCCGGTCATTGGTTTCGCGTGGATCGTCGGCCTATTGGGCTACACGCAATGGCTGGAACAAACGGGTTCCGCTGAGTCAATCGCGGCCGTGAGCGATTGCATGAAGCAAATTCGCGAAGGGATGTTTTTCTATGTGACGTTTGCGGCCGGCTGTTTCCTGGTCATGCTGGCGGCATTGGCTCAGGGGTATTTGCGGACGGCGAGTCCGATCGAGCGGAACCAGTTGAAATGGATGTTTTGGGGCGGACTGTCGGCCGTGCTGCCGGTGGGCTACACGCTGTACCTCGCGCTGTTCGATCGCGTCGAGTTCGCGCTGGGCCGTGCTCGCTTTGCGATGTTTCTGGCGAGCCTGTCGTTCATGCTGGCCTATGCGGTTGCGATCTCGCGATTCAAGTTGATGTTGATCGACCAGATCGTCAGCAAAGGGATGCGGTATTATGCCGCAAGTTTGGGTTTGACGGCCTCGTTCGCCGGGTTGATCGCGGTGAGCAGTCTGACAGCCAATGCCTGGAGCCCCGGCGGCCCGGTGTTTCCCGACATGCAGCAAGCGATATTCTTGGGAGCCGTTCTGTCGGTTGGCGTCGTGTCGCTGCTGTGGGGCCGCGACCGTTTGCAGCAGTTGATCGATCGGCGGTTCTACCGCGAGAAGTACCAGCTTGATAAAGCGCTGCAACGGATGAATCGAGCTGTCGAACACATCGTCGACCGCGAGACACTGGCGCATCGCATGATCGGTTCATGTCGTGACGTATTGCGGGCGGACCGGATCGCGGTCTACTTGCGAGACATGGAGCGTCCGTCGTTCCAATTGATCGCTGTGGAAGGGGGCTCCGATCTTCCGGCGCAGTTCGTGGCGGACGACGAACTCCTGCGAATGTTGCAGCAGGAATCGGCGGTCCTGCGGTCGATCTCGGCTTTGGGAAACGGCTTTTCGCCCGTGCAGCAAACGCTGCGCGGCCTGCGCGCTGAGTTGATGTATGCCTTTGAGAGCGACGGCGAGATTGCCGGAGTTGTCGTCCTGGGGCCGAAACAGAACGGAACTGTTTATACGGCTGAGGATCTCACGTTCTTGAATGCATTGGGGCAGATCACGAATGTCGCGTTGCATAGCGTGAAGGTGCAACAGGATCTCTCGCGAGTGAACGAAGAGATGCAACTGAAGGTCGAAAAGATTGACGAGCAACGCCGCGTGATCGCCATGTTGCAACAGGAGATCAAGACGACTCAAGGGGCCGAGCCAAGTCCGAAGATCGAGCCGGCGGCCGACGCGTTTCAGCGTGGTCACATCCAGGGAAACAGTCCTGCGATTCAGCGAGTGCTCGAAACCGTCCGCAAGGTGGCTCAAAGCGAGTCGTCTGTTTTGGTCACCGGCGCGAGCGGCACGGGCAAGGAATTGCTCGCACATGCGATTCACCAAAACAGTGCGCGGCGAACCGGACCGATCGTCAGTGTTCACTGCGCCGCGCTTTCTGCCAGCCTGTTGGAAAGCGAACTCTTCGGACATGTGAAGGGAGCTTTCACCGGTGCTCACAAGGATCGGATTGGGCGGTTCGAGTCGGCAAACAGCGGGACGCTCTTCTTGGACGAGATCGGGGATATCTCATTGGAAACGCAGATCAAATTGTTGCGTGTTCTGCAAACCAGGCAGTTCGAGGCAGTCGGTGGGACGCGCACCGTGAAGGTGGATGTGCGCTTGATCGCGGCCACGAATCAAGATCTCAAGAAGCTGATTGCCGAAGGCAAGTTTCGCGAGGATCTCTTTTATCGGCTGAACGTGATCAGCATCGCTCTGCCGACGCTGTCCGAGCGGAAAGAAGACATCCTCGAACTGGCGATGTACTTCCTGAAACGGTGCTGCGAGCGACTGGGCAAGCAACTGTCGCAGATCGACGATGCGGCACTAGCTGCACTCAAACGTCATTCTTGGCCGGGCAACATTCGGGAGTTGGAGAACGTCATCGAACGGGCCGTCGTCTTGGCGGATGGCGACATCGTCACGCTCGATGATCTGCCGCGCGAGGTGCTCGACGGTGGCGTTGCCGTGCCGATGCCGACTGCTCACAAGCCGGTTGCCGTGCCGAAACCGAGGAACGTCGAACGACCACTGGCGCCGGAACCCGTCGGGGCGAGCGCGGTTCGCTTCAGCCGGAACGATCTCAACGAATTCGCCGAACGCGAAGCGTTGGAGCAGGCGCTGCGAAACTCCAGCGGCAATAAAGCCGAGGCCGCGCGGTTGCTGGGGATGCCCCGTAGCACGTTCTTCAGCAAGTTGCGAAAGTACCGCGTCAACAAGCCGCGGTGATTTTTGATTTTCAATTTGTGATTTTCGATTTGACGCATGCCGAGGAGATTGCTTCGTGAAGTGGACTGTCCGTGCCTTGGTCATGTTGAGCGGTTTGGGAGCGCCCCTTGGTGGTCAATTTGCCGCGCACTCCGCCGATTGGGGAAACCTTGCTGGCCGGTTTGTGCTCGACGGCGAACCGCCGGAGCGGCCGGTGTTGCAGATCAACAAGGATGTTGAGTTCTGTGGCAAGCATGAGCCTCGATCGGAAAAGCTCGTCGTGCATCGCGCGGATCGTGGTTTGGCGAACGTCGTCGTCTGGCTGGACGTGAAGCTCGGCGCGCAAGTGGCGATTCACGAATCGTACGCGAAGTCTGAAAAAGCGACCGTCCGCTTGACGAACAAAGGCTGCCGGTTTGATCCGCATGTGTGCGTGCTGCGAACCGGGCAGACGTTGCTCATCGAGAACGCCGACCTGATCGACCACAACACGGCCGCGGGACTGGATCGGAACAACCCGTTCAACGAGTTGACGCCGGCGGGGCGATCGGTCGAGCGCAAGAAATTCGACCAATTCGAGAAACTGCCGGCTCAAGTGCAGTGCTCGATTCATCCCTGGATGACTGGTTGGTTGGTGGTGAAGGATCATCCGTATGTCGCGGTCTCGGACGAGCACGGCCGATTCGTATTAAAGAACCTGCCCACCGGCGAGCACACGTTTGTCGTGTGGCATGAAGTGGCGGAGTATTTGCAGGACGTGACTCGCGGCGAAAAGCCCGAAATTTGGAAGCGTGGCCGAGTGACCGTGAAGGTCTCGGTTGGAGAGACTGATCTGGGCGTGATCACCATTCCTCTGAAGGCATTGCAGTAGCTGAAGTCGCCAGACTTCAGATGGCTCAACTTCCCAATGTCTGAATTCTGGCGAATTCAGCTACGGATCAATCAAAGAACCTCCTCCATGGAAGCTACTCCCACAAAAAAAACACTGGCGCTGCATTGGCAAATTCTGATCGGATTGGCGATTGGCGCGGTGGCGGGGTTGGTGGCTCGGCAGGTGTGGCCGACTTCGGCAGCGGGTGAGATGCACGAGACGTTGCAGTGGTTCACGAAGAACGTAGCAGAATCGCTGGGTCAGATCTTCTTGCGATTGATCTTCATGGTCGTCGTACCGCTGGTGTTTTCGGCGCTGACGCTCGGAGTCGCCGGGATCGGAGACATGCGTCGGTTGGGACGGCTCGGCGCACGGACGTTGGTAATGACGCTGGTGCTGTCGTCGGCGTCCGTGGCGATCGGTTTGGGCTTCGCGAATTCGGTACGGCCGGGAGCGCGGTTGTCGGACGAGAAGCGAACCGAACTGCGCGAACGATTCACGAAACAATCGGCGAAGGCGGTCGAGCAGGCTGAGAATGCGAAGTCGGTGCGTGATTCTCTGCTCGATGTGATCCCGCGCAATCCGCTGCAAGAGATGGTCGGCGCGTTGGATGGCAGTTCGCCGGGCGGCGGGATGCTGGCGGTGATGTTTTTCGCGCTGGTGTGCGGCGTGGCGATTTCGATGTCGCCGGAGCGGACGGCTCCGTTGGTCAGCGTACTGGAAGGGGTCTATGACATCGCGATGGTGGTGATCGGCTGGGCGATGAAGTTCGCGCCGATTGGGGTGTCCGGTCTGATGTTCTCACTGACGGCGACTCTGGGTGTGGACATCTTGCAGACACTGGTCTGGTACGTGGGAACGGTGTTGGCGGCGCTGGCGTTGCACATGTTCGGCGTGTACTCGTTGGTGGTGTGGCTAGTGGCGAAGCTCTCGCCGCGAAAGTTTTTTAGCCGCATCACGGAGGTGCTGCTGACTGCCTTCGCGACTTCATCTTCGAATGCGACGCTGCCGACATCGCTACGAGTCGCGGAAGAAAAGCTGGGCGTGCATCGCGAAGTTGCGAACTTCGTGCTGACGGTCGGCTCGACCGCCAATCAGAACGGCACGGCGTTGTATGAGGGGATCACGGTGCTGTTTCTGGCGCAGGTTTTCGGCGTCGAGCTGACCTTCGCGCAACAAATTCAAGTGGTGCTGATGTCGATCTTGGCCGGAGTCGGCACGGCAGGTGTTCCAGGCGGATCGCTGCCGCTGGTCGTGCTCGTGCTGAAGTCGGTGGGCGTGCCGGAAGAGGGGATCGGCATCATCCTCGGTGTGGACCGTTTGCTTGACATGTGCCGTACAACTTTGAACGTGACCGGTGATCTGGCGGTCGCCGTGTGTGTGGATCGGAGCGAGTCGAGGCAATTGATCGCAAGTTCCGAAAACGATGGACAGTAGTCCGGAATCTCAGTCGCGGGAGCGACTGAGCTACGTAGGCGAGTCGCTCCCACGACTTCACGATGCCGGACTACTTCCGTCTAACCGGCGCTTTCGACGTGCCGGGATGACAGCTATGCTTCGGTCGTGTTTATTCGGCATGACTTGCCTTGCCCGAAGAGGATCGGCATGACTCGTATTCTGGTTGTCGAAGACAGCCTGACACAGGCGACGTACCTGAAGAGCAAGCTCGTCTCGGAAGGCTTCAGCGTGACGGTGGCTCAGGGGGGCGCGGAAGCGCTCGACGCGATCGGACGTCAACCGCCGCATTTGGTGCTGACCGATTTGCTGATGCCGGGCATCGACGGTTTGGAATTGGTCGAGCAAGTCCGCAAGCTGTTCCCGCGCGTTCCCACAATTCTAATCACAGGATTCGGCAGTGAAGAAGTCGCAGCGGAGGCCTTGCAGCGGGGGGCGGTCGGATACATTCCCAAACGGCGGATCGAGGCCGATTTGATGCGCACGCTGGAGAGCGTCTTGGGGATTACCAAAGCCAATCCGCGTCATCAAAAGCTGCTCGACTGCTGGAAGTCCAATGACCTGCGTTTTGTGTTGGATAACGATCTGTCGGTGGTGCCGCACATGGCGTCGCATTTGCAAGACTGTGTCGGCCTGATGGGACTGTGTGATGAGACGGGATTGCTCCGGCTGGGTATCGCTCTGTCTGAGGCACTGACCAATGCGATCTATCACGGCAATTTGGAGGTCAGTTCGATGTCGCAGGAAGGCGACGGCGGAAGTTGGTTCGACATGGCCAAAGAACGACTCGCAAAAACGCCGTATCGCGATCGGAAGGTGCATGTCGTTGCCTCGGTGACGCGCGACGTGGCTACGATTTCAATTCGCGATGAGGGTCCAGGATTCAATCCCGCTCACCTGCCCGATCCGCGAGACCCCAACAATCTCGCCAAGTCCAGCGGACGTGGCTTGCTGCTGATCCGCTGCTTTGTGGACGAGGTCTATCACAACGCGGCCGGCAACGAAATCACGCTGGTGAAGCGCCGGGAAGAGTCACCCGCCTGAAGAAATTCCCCCACCGACCCCGTGTCGGTGGTGTCATGCCTCGTCGCTACGAATTGGCCACGAATTCATCCGGTAGCCATAAGGCATGACACCACCGACACGGGGTCGGTGGGGGAATTTCAACTCGTCACCACGCAATGACTTCGATCACATCGCCAGTGGCGTAGGTTCGATCACCGACTGGGAACAAGGCCATCGCGTTCGCGGCGACGGTTGCACGCATATCACTGGAACCGACCCACGGAACGGCGGTCACCTTTGGGCCGTCGAGTTGCCACTCTAATACAGCCGGGTGATATGTCGGGCGGTCTCCCTTTGTGGTGTGACTTTGTGTCAATCGCGCCGGGATGCGGATCGGTCCGGCTGCGGCATGACCCATCAACCGACGCAGAGCAGGGCGGACGAATAGCTCAAAGCAGACCAGACTACTGACTGGATTCCCTGGCAATCCGAAGACCAGAGTTTGATCCCTCGTCGACCTGTCGAGCACGCCGAACCACACCGGCTTGCCCGGTTTGACGTTGACCTTGTGAAACACTTGCCGCACTCTGGCCGCGGCCAACTCCGACGGCACAAGATCCTTCTCACCCATCGAAACTCCGCCCGAGAGAACCAGTACGTCGGCTTCCAAGCCGGCGTCAATCCGCTCGCGCAGCGCTGCTCGCTCATCGCGAGCGATCCCCAGCGGCAGCGGTTCGGCACCCGCGCGACGAATCTGCGCACAGAGCATCGTCTCGTTCGAGTTCCGAATCTGTCCCGGCTCCGGAGTTTGATCGACCGGGACCAGTTCATCTCCCGTGGCCAGCACGGCAACTCGCGGTCGTCGCCGCGCGAGCACCATCGCATGTCCCAATTCCGCGAGCGCTCCCAGCTCTTGTGGCCGAAGTTCCGAATCGGCCGCGACCACCAATTCGCCCCGTTTCAACGCGGCACCCTGGCGAATGATGTTCGTTCCCAGCTTCCAAGACGCAACGTTTGCCGGAATCGTCACGATGTTGTTGCCAGATGAATCACTACGCTGCGAAGTGAGCTCGATCGGCACGACAGCTTCCGCTCCGCCTGGCAGCGGTGCGCCGGTCATGATCTGACTGGCGGCCAAATGATCGAGTTGCCGAGTCGGCAATTGCCCGGCCGAAACGACTTCCAAAACCGGCAGGTCCAAAGATGACGCAAGGGAACCAAGAGTTGTTTGGAAATCAACCAGCCTCACGGCAAAACCATCCACCAGCGATTTGTCAAACGGTGGCAGATCAGTGTTGCTGTGAATGTCCTCAGCCAGAACAAGCCCGAGCGATTCCGACAGCGACAGCATTTGCGGTTCAAACGGCAATGTCGAATTCAAGACGGCAGCGAGTGCTTCGGCGACGGAGAGCATGATGACAATGTCCAAATCCCAATGACCAACGAAATCCAAAATCCCAACTGAAAACTTTAAGCTCCGATGGCCTGGTTCCAAACTGTCACACTCAGATCATTCGTTTCAACTTTGGGTCGCCAGAACGCACCTCTTTGGGATTTGGACATTGGGATTTGGTCATTGGGATTTTTTTACAATGCCAAGAAGTTCTTCAACAATTGGATGCCGTGCTCGCCGGTGAGATAGCTTTCCGGATGGAACTGCACGCCGTGTGTCGGGTGCTGCCGATGCCGCAGTCCCATGATTTCTCGCGGTAACTCCGGCGTTTCGGGATCGGCCCAAGCGCTGACTTCCAGTTCGGCGGGAAGTGTTTCTTCCGGCACGATCAAGCTGTGATACCGCGTCGCCTCGAAGGGATTTGGCAGGCCGGCGAAAACACCGCGGCCATCGTGCTGAATCATCGACGTCTTGCCATGCATGGGCCGACGTGCTCGCAGCACTTGGCCTCCGAAGACATCGGCCAGACTTTGATGGCCCAAGCAAACACCCAGGATTGGCAGCTTGGGGGCGAAGTGCCGAATCAGCGCGCGCGAGATGCCCGCTTCGACCGGAGTACACGGGCCGGGAGAAACGATAATTCGCTCCGGCCGCAACTGCTCAATTTGCTCGATCGAGATCTGGTCGTTGCGTGCGACCTCGATCTTCAGCCCGCGGTCGATCTCGCCGATCCGCTGCACGAGGTTGTAGGTGAAGGAATCGTAGTTATCGAGAACGAAGATCATGGCCGACAATGCTCAGTAAAAAGTGAATCGAGTGCGGACAAGATGCTATCGACTGGCCAGCGCGTCCAACAACAAGGGCTGGATATCTTGTGGTGCAATCTCGCCGACTCCGCTGAATGTTGAGGCTTGGACTGGCCCAGCAACATTCGTGCGTTCAAATTTCACAATCGGCAGACGATACTATCGGTGGCCCGACCCCTTCTCTCGACTGAGAAACTTTCTTGGTCGAGCCGGGTTGAATGGACGCGAGAAACGCGGCCACGAATCGCTTTGGAGACGAATCCGGGTGGCGAATTCCGAGACTGACTTGAGTGCTTACCGGCACGACCCGGACGTGCAATTGATGCTGCGCGCGAAGCTCGGCGACGATGCCGCGTTTTCGCAGTTGGTGGAGAGCTACCAAGACAGGCTCGTTGGCGTGCTGTATCACTTGCTGGGCCAGCAAGAGGCGGCCGAAGACTTGGCTCAAGAAGCGTTTCTGCGGATTTATCGCAACCGGAAAAAGTACGAAGCCAAGGCCAAGTTTTCGACCTGGTTGTTTCACATTGCGAATAACTTGGCGAGCAACTGGCGGCGCGACGGAGCTCGGCGACGCACGGCCAATTTTCCGAGCAGTGACTCCGGCGCGTTGGGGCCTCGGCCGCAGGAATGGTTGCTGGCGGAGAAGTCCGCGCTGATGCCGGCACGCGTGCTGGATCGGACGGAAACACAAACACTGGTACGAGCCGCTTTGGACTCGCTCAGCGATCGGCAAAAGATGGCCGTGCTGCTCCACAAGTTCGAACAGATGAGCTACATCGACATCGCGACGGCGATGGACCTATCGCCGCAAGCGGTCAAGTCACTGCTGTCGCGGGCTCGCGAAAATCTTCGAGTCTTTTTGGAGCCGTTTTTGTAATTCCACCTGAAAATATCTCAGATCTCAAATTTGAAATCTCGAATGTCCGACGAACTCGAACCATCATCAACCCGCACCGAACAGCTCGTCGCTTACCTCGACGGCGAGTTACCGGAGGGGGCTGCGCGCGATGTCGAGAAATCTCTGGCCAACGACCCCACCGTCCGCGCGGAAGTCGAGCAACTCAATCGTGCGTGGGAGTTGCTCGACCTGTTACAGCGTCCGACTATTTCGGCTGACTTCAGCAGCCGGACGCTGGCCACGCTTCATACCGCTGACGTGCCAGCCGAAATCGCAACCGAACTCGAGTCCGCGCCAACTGTGGTGTTGAAACGTTGGCAGGCCACGCGATTCGGTTTACCGCTACTGGTCGCGTGGGCGGCCGGCCTGTTTCTAGTGAGCGTGCTGAGCTTCGTGGTGGCCCGGCAAGTCGCGCGACCAGGGACCGATCCGTTGTTCGACGATTTGCCGGTGATCGAGAACCTAGAAGTTTATCGGGAACTCGGTGATGTGGAATTCGTTCGAGAACTCCAACGCAAAGGGCTGCTCGATGATCACCGACCGCGCGATCCACGCTGATTCGACACGTCACGTTTACAGGCGAGCGAATGTGAGCCCCCTCATGTCTCTTGGGACGTTTCATGCCATCGCACTATTGTGTCTCTTTGTCCTGCCTGCATTGACTGCGGCGGACGACGGACCGGCGACTCGTCAGGAGGCGAATCGCCGTCGCATCGGCGAGATGACGCCACCGGAACGAGCACAGTTGGAAGAAAATCTCCGCAGTTTCCAATCAATGCCCACGGAACAGCAAGCGCGACTGCGTGAACTACAACGAGCAATTGAGAACGATTCTGAATTGAAGATCGCGTTCGACGACTATCTGAGGTGGGCCAACAGTCTGTCGCCCGGTCAACGCAATGTATTACGCCGCACGACCGATCCGCGCGAGCGAATGAACTTGATCGAGGAATTCCAAAACGCACCGCCGCGCGGCGGCCGACCCGGTGAACCGCCGCCACCAACGGGGCGACGTCCGTTCGATCCGCCTCCACCGACCGGCGGCCCCGGTTTTCCGGGACGTGGTGATCGCGTCCGCCTGATGGAGAAACTTCTCGGACACAATTTCCCCCTGGGCGATCGCATGGTCTCGTCCGTTCCTGAAATGGCGGCCATCGTCCAGGTGCTGGAACAGCAATTGCCGTCCGAGCAACGCTCGGAATTGGACAAGCTTGATCCGTTCAGCCGCAAGGTGCGCGTGGTCCGCCTGACGATGGAGCGACATCCGACCGATCCGCCTCCCGTGAGAATCTTTGGTGGCCCGGACAGCACCACGTTCGAGCGGATTTTGTCCGCTCTGCCGGAGAGTGGCCAAGTCAAACAGTTTGTCCGATCGAGGCCCAATCCCGAAGCTCAACGTGCGGCGTTGTTCCTGACCTTGATCCGCGGACTCGGCAACGAACTGCTGCGTACTATCGAAGACCACCCGCTCAACAGTGATGCGATCCGCCGTTATTCCGAATCATTGCCACCGCAGGAACGCCAGCGTCTGAATGAGTTTGGCCGCGATGAGCGGTTCGTGGAATTGCAACAGAGCTATCTCAAGGAACAGGTGCCCGGCATCCGCGAGCTTCAAGAGATTCTGGCCTCTCCCGTCATGGAGAAGTTCTTCCGCGAGACGATGCTGCGAATGCAGAACCCCGGCCCGCGCGGCCCGAAGGGACAATTCGACACACCGGAAAGTTCCGACCGTCCCTTCAGTCCTCCGCGACCGGAAGAGAATCCCAAAGAGGAACGCCCTGCCGGCCCTCGCTACCCGGACCGCCGCAAGATGAACGGACCCTAGCGCCCGGCTAGATGCTGCTCGATCCAGCCAATCAACTCGCGAGCCACATCGGTCTTCGAACCATTCCAACTGGCGATCGGCTTGCCGGTGGCATCGATCAACTCGACCGAGTTGCTCAGTGAACCGATTGCGCTCGGTCCATTGAGCACCACAACGTCGCAGTTCTTGGCACGCAGTTTTTGCAACGCATTTTCCCGCGAGTTGGCCGCCTCCAAGGCAAAGCCGACGATCCAGCGACCATCCTTTTGCCGCCCCAATCCCGCGAGCACATCGTCGGTCTCAATCATTTCGATGGTGATCGGCCCGCCGGTCTTGGCAATCTTTCCCGCAACTCGATGCAGTGGCTTGTAATCACACACCGCCGCGGCCGCGATCACTCCATCGCAATCTGGAAACGCAGACTCGCATGCGAGCCGCATGTCGTCGGTTGTTTGTACCGGACATAGTTCGCATCCTTCCGGTGGAGCGATGTCCACAGGCCCAGTCACCAAGACGACCTGGTGTCCGCGCGAGACCGCTTCTTCCGCGAGTGCGTATCCCATGCGCCCGCTGCTGGCGTTCGAGAGATAGCGCACATCATCCAGATATTCGCGCGTCGGCCCGGCCGTGATGAGAATGCGCATGCGAAAGTTCTCTCGCGTTCATAGCTGCCTCTCGTAGCCAAACTCGCCAGAGATTGGGCTGTTGAAATTAACCCAAGGTCTGGCGACTTTGGCTACGCCCGTTTGGCACCGACGATGGCCGGGCGTTTCGGGTCTTTGGCCAGCGGCAGTTTGACTGCCTTGCCAGTCCAGGCGGACTGGTAAATGGCCAGAATGATCTCGACTGATTTGCGGCCTTCGATGCCGTCGACCAATGGCTTGTCGCCGGTCTCGATGGACTGCAAGAAATCCTTCAGTTGCAGCATGTGGCCGGTGTAACTAATTGCAGTCGGGTCGGAAGCTCCGCCGGTCCCCGCGCTGCCGCTGAGCTTTTCGAGGAGCTTGGCATCCTTGCTCGACTTCTTCTCGAACTCCCACAGCTTGATGTTGTCTTGCTCGACAATCACCGAGCCAGCCGAGCCATGAATTTCCGTCCGCTTGAGCAGGCCCGGAAACGCGGCGGTCGTGGCTTCCAGCACTCCCAACGCGCCGTTCTTGAACTTCACGCAGGCGGCAGCGACGTCTTCGACCTCGATCCGCTCGTGAGCCAGCGTTGCCGCGACACCGGAGACTTCGGCGATCTCGCCCATGAACCAGTACAGCAGATCGACGTTATGAATCGCCTGATTCATGAACGCTCCCCCGCCGTCCAAGGCCCACGTGCCACGCCAGCCCCCTTGATCGTAGTACTGTTGAGTCCGCCACCACTTCACGAAAGTATCGCCGAGCGTCAACTTGCCGAACCGGCCGCCGTCGATCGCCTGTTTGAGTGCGATGTTCGCCGGGCTGAATCGCGACGGCATGATTGTGCAAATCTTCACACCGTTCTTGGCCGCCGCGTTGATGATCGCGTCGCACCGAGCCAGTGTGATTTCCAGCGGCTTCTCAACCACGACATGCTTGCCCGCGTTGCTCGCGGCAACGGCGGGATCGCGATGCGAACCGCTGGGCGTACAGATCGTGACGACATCCACATCCGGGTCGCGGAGCATCTCGGCCAGAACGGTGTATTGCCGACACTGATTCGCCGCCGCGAACTTTTGAGCGGACGTCTCAAACGTGTCATAACAGGCGACAATGCGAGCGTTCTTGATGTGCTCAATCGCCTTCGCGTGGAAGTTCGCGATCATTCCGCAACCGACAATACCAAAACCAAACTTCTTCGCCACGTGAGATCCTCCGTTAGGGATTCATCGTTTGAAGTGCGAAGAATAGCCAGTTCACTGTCGCATTTGAAATCGTTGTCACTTCGCCCGGCGGTACGGCTGGATCTCGGAGTCAGCGTATTTGGCTTGTCGCACGACGGCAGAGGTCGGTTGGGTCTGTTGATCGAGTTCGCTGGTCAATTGCGACAGGAACTTGGTGGTGGCGCGATTGATGATCACCACTCGGCTGGCGCCTCGTGGATTGTTTAGCGGACGGACGATGCAGACCACTTCAGCCTCGCCCGACTGCTCCAATACCGATTTTAACTCGGCGGGCGTGGCTGGAGTCGGCGCGGAAGACGCGACTGCGGCCAGCGGATGTTCGGTCGCAACAGGTTCGTCGAACACATTCTCGCTGACGCTGCTCGATTCTTCGGACGAAGCTGTCGTTCGAGGTGCGGTCGTCTTCGTGGACGCGAATGCCACAACGTTTTTGTCGACAAGCCCCTGCGGTTGCGAGCTCGGTTCGGGTTTGGGGAACAAGTGGGCGAGCTGCATCTGGTCGAGTAACTCGTGAATCGGCTTGAGGCTCGCATACAGACCGCGCTGATCGCGCTGATCAGCCGCGATGCAGACGCCGACCAACCGGCCTTGCGCGTCGAACAGTCCGCCTCCCGAACGGCCTTGGATCGGCACGCCGGTGCATTCGACATTGTCCGGTCCGAGATAGCGATTGAGCAGAGTGACTCGGTGCTGCAATTTGGTCGGTGGTTCGCCGCCGCTGCAACCGACACTGAAGACGTGCTGGCCGGGAGCCGCCGCATCGGCGAGACCCGGCACGGCAGCGGACGGCAATGGACGAGCGGTCGGAATGGCAATCAATCCAACGTCCGCCTCCAAGTCATATCGCAGTACGCGAGCAACGAATGTTTCGTGCTTCGTACCGGAAAAGACATCGACGTCGATCACCGCGTTGTCATCCAGTTTCCGAAAGATGTGTCCGCAGGTCAGGATGTAGGTGCGGCCTTCGCGGCTGTCGATGATCGTCCCCGATCCGAAATTCGCTCCGAGCGAATCCTTGACCCGAATCCGCACACTGTGATGCAACGGGTCAGTGCTGTTTGCCGGAGGCAAATTGGCGTTGTCGTCCTGCTTGGCGCGGATGATCGGCTTTTCGGTTTTCGGAGCGTTGACTGCGGAAGGACGGGCAGTCCAGTCCTTGTTATCCGCTGCCGGACGGAATGTCTTGTCCGACTTCTCTGCCGTGCGGTTGGGTTTCGGCAATACGTCGTTCGACGGGGCTTTTCCCTCTGGCTTTCGGGCAGGTGCTGCGGGCGAAGTTGGCTCAGTCTCGTCGGGAACGGCAGCATCCGCGTTGGCTAGACGAGCTCGCTCGCACATGCGGCGGAGTTCGCCTTCCGACGGCTTCCCTTCGATGCGATCAACCTCGCGGCCGGCAATGAGCAGGACAAACGTCGGCACCGCGTGAATGCGATGCGGAGTCGCCGCATTGGGCTGGGTGTCGATGTCGATTGCTCGTATCGGAAAGCCCTCGCGCTGCAGGCGTGAGACGACTGGAGCGATCTGCTGGCAGGGAGGACAACGCGACGGAGCGGTGAATTCCAGAACAACCGCTTCCGGATCAGCGGCTCCGATTGTCACCGCCATCAGACACCAAGCGACCACAGACATCTCGGCCTCCTTGCCGGCTTGGGGAAACGTCTGGCTTGTCCGTTGTAAAAATGACACAGCCAGCGCGGACGTTTTTACAAAGCAACTCCATCGGCTCCGCCTTTGGAGTCGTTTTCGTCCGTGAATCAGCCTGCGACCGTGTGGAGCAGACGGCGTACCGAGGCAGACGGTCTTCCCGCAAACGGCACCGTTCGGCTATTTTTCAGAAGCAGCATCGGCAATTGCTGGCCAGTTCGCATTTTCGCCTTCGGGCGGACTTCGTCCAAATGATATGGTCACGATGGCCAAATATCACAAGAACAAAGAGGTCAGTGACGCGATTGAGTTCGCGTTGTCCTTGGGCTGGCGTTAATCAAAGGATCGGGTCACGTTTACGGTACACTCCGTTGCGCTCACCACAGAATCCAGGCAACCATGCACGATCAATCCGGAGTGAGGTGAGTTCTTGCCCACATAATAGCTGCGAACCGTTTTTCTGGGAGCCAGTCATGCTTTGGCAATTCACAATTACCATCAAGGATTTAGAAGAGTTCTCGGATGCCCAATGCGATGCGCTGTACGAAGCCGGCTGCTCGGATGGGACTCTTTGCAGTTGCAGCGGAACAGCCTACATCCACTTCGACCGCGAGAGTGAGTCGCTGGAGAAAGCGATTCGTTCAGCGATCGCCGACATCGGCACCGCCGGACTTGAAATCGACCATATCGAGATCGACCGCGAAGAACTGGCGGAATGGCCCGCCGCGTGATCTACGTCCGATTGCGTGATGAGTTCCGGCCAATAAAAAAAAGGCTCATTCGGTAATCCAGGGAGGTCACTTCGGGAAATATTTTTGCCACAGATGAAACACGGATTGAACACGGATCAGGACAGGAGGCAGGGAATT
>JAYVSP010000476.1:0-3874 GCA_043775215.1 Planctomyces sp.
TGAAGCGATCCGCCAGACGATCGGCAGTTCGAAGATTCCGTTCCGCGATGTAGGTCCAAATCTCATCCAAGTCTGCTAGTGCGCGCGGACGCACTTCGACTCGGCTCATGGCTGAGCTCGCTGTCTTGCCAAACGCTCGCGTCCACGAGTCTTGATTGACTCGGCAAACGCCCGAAAGTCTTCCGGAGTCTCCAAGACGATGTTGTCTCCCGGATAGTCTTTCGCCTCCGCAATGGCGCGCCGCACTTCGTTCTCAGATTGTTCACGAGACTGATGTCGCTCGCGCAGCAGACGCACGCCCGCAGCGATCGCTTCCTCTCGCGAGGAAAACTCACCCGCTGATACTTCCTGTTGGACGAATTCTTCTAAATCGGGTGGCAGTGTGAGAATCATGACAAAGTTCTCCAAAGTCATTATTCGGAATTTCCCCTGATTGACCGAGTCTTGGTTTCGTGAGACTTCTACTTTTCAGCGTCCCGTTCCGCGTAGGCTTGACGGCAGATGTCTTCGAGCGTCGGATCGTCTCGATATTTTCCGAAGAGCGCCATCAATCCTTGCGTCGCGATCTCAAAGCTGAGCAACTCACCGCGATTGAACATGATCTGAATCTCTTGCTGCAGCGCCTCCACAGTCGCATCACGAGTCGCCGCCGTCGCGCATAGGCTGGGATCGCCAAGTACCCTGGCCGTGAAATGACCATTTGTCGGAGTAACGCGAATGGCAACATTCATGATTTGATCCTTGCGCTTACCAAACATACTTCGTCTCAATCTTCGCCTCGCCCTTTGTCAGTTCAACCGGCACCAGCAATTCAAACCGGTTGCCGGCTTGACGAACAAGTGGAGAAATGGCGGAACCGGTGAGGCGGAGCTTCAATGTGCCGTCGATCGTGAACCAGCCGTCCGCGCCGGATTCGATCTTCTTGCCCGAGGCGGCTCGGAAGGTGAGGTTCTTGAAGTCCACGGGATCGCCGGACGTGACCGACAGCGTCAGTGTGCGTTCGAGGGAAACTTCCTTGCCGGACTTGATCGCTCGCGGGTAATCGTCGATCAGCAAGCGTCCAAACTGGTATCGCAGGATCGGGCGGCGAGTTTCGTCGAAGCGATAACCTTTGAACTGATAGCCTTGATCCTTCGCGGGCTGACTGGGCCAGGCGGTGCTCGCGTCCGCGAGGATTGCGAACGGAACCTCGGCGGGGAGCGGCAGCACGTTGTCGCCGAGCGGACTTTGAAAGCCGGGACCGCGGCCGACCCAGTGCTTCGAGGCGTCGATGAACTGTCCCTGCCAAATCCACAACAGCGCGAAGCGGTCGATGTCGAAGGCCAGATTCGCGCCTTCAGGGTATCCGATCGCGAAGCCGCGCGGCGCGGTGAGGTTGCCGCCATCGACGCCGGGGCCTTGCAGGAAGTTGCGATACAGAATCGGCTCATTCTCCGGCACGAGCACAATCGCCTCGCGGACGATGCCGGCGGGAATTGCCGCGTTGTGGCCGTCCGACAGATATTTCCACACGGCCTGCATCTGCTGGGGAGCGTTACCGTCGAGCACATCTTTGAGCGTCGCTTGCCCGAACGGCCACGGAGCCGGCATGCGCGTGCCGGGGCGATAGTCCTGCGGGTTGGCCATGTACCGATAAAACCAATCTTCGCGCAGCCGCCGCGTCATCGACGTCAGATTGATCGCCTGAATGCCGGTTGCTTGGTGCTCGTTGAAGGGATGACACTTCACGCACGACAGCCCCTTCTCGCCGACCAGTTGCCGCCCGGCCGATTTGATTTTCGGTAACGCCTCATCGAATGACGGCACGTTCGCCGCCGTCTTGAGATCCAGCTCGATGAAACTTTTCGCCAACGCGCCGGCCGCGAACTTCGGCATGCGCGTATGCATATACGGCCGGTCTTTCTGTTTCGGATCGGACTTGGTGCCGTTTTGCAGGATGTCCTTCAGCGACTCTTCACGCAGCTTGTCGCCGACTCCGTCGAGCGCGGGCGGGATGCGGCCTTCGTCACCCATCTCCGGGATCAGCGTCTCGAAGAACGCGTTCCGAATCTGCTCGACACCGCCGACTTTGTTCCGCTGATGACAGGCGTAGCAATTGAAGCTCAGCAGCGCGTGAGCGATGACGTCCGCCTCCGTCGGCGGATCGGTCGTCTTCGCGATGGCGGCCAGTGCGGCGCTGGTGGCCAATCGTTGAAGTGAGGTCAGGCGGAAGTGCGGCAAGCCTCGCGGAGGTTCAGTCGCCAGGCAGCCGCCGCTTGCCGGCAGCTTGTCGAGCGGTTTCGCCTTCAATGCGGAGGCAATCTGTTTGTTGTCTTCTTTGAGTTGATGACACGCCGCGCAGCCGAGCGTCGCGAACAACTGCCGGCCTTTCGCGGCGAGGTCCGGATTGATCTCGAACGGCTTGTCGCTGCCGTCGTCGCTGACCGGCTGGGGCAGTTCGCGCGTGAGCGTCACGAACGGCGCGGCAGCTTGCCGTTTGATCCCCTGCCCTTGCATGTCCAGCGTCAGCGTCCATTCGCCGCCGCCTTGAAAGTACTCGACGACGATCTCATGCGGTCCGATGTCAAGCGATGTCCGGCCCTCCTTTTCCGCGTGTGGATGCACTCCGCCGTTTTTAACCACTTCTTTGCCGTCGATCAGCAACCGGCTGCCATCGTCGCTGCCGATCCAGAACTGATACTGACCGGGCTTCGCGATGTGCAGGAATCCGCTGAACCGCATGCCGAAATCGCTCTGCCGCTTGCCGACCGACAGATCAAACCCGGAGACTGTTCCCGTTGCGACTGGCTTCAGCGAGTCGAAGTCCGGCACGTCGTTCCAGTTCCCCTCGAAGTACGCGTAGCTCAAGTTGGGCGGCACCTTGTGATCTTTGAAAAAGTAACTCGCCACTTCGCGGGCTTCCTTTTCATTCAAATTAAGGCTCGGCATGCGTCCTGACGGGCGGACGTGCAATGGGTCTTGCAAAAACTTGGCAAGGCTCGGCAGCGTGTACTTCGCCGCGAGGTCTCCCAGAGGCACGAGCGTCTGCGTGGTCGGAGCTTTCGGCCGCGGATCATCTTCGTCATCATCGCGCCGGGGTTGCGACTCCTTCGGCAGCGGCCCGGCCTCTTTGCGCGGAGCATGACAGGCAATGCAACCGAAGCGATGAAAATGTTGCTCGCCGGTTTTGACCGCGCTGAGTTCCGACATCGCTTCCGTCGGAGCACCGGTCGTCGCCAGAAAGTGCGTCAGCGCTTCGACCGCCGCTGCGCGATCCGACTCCGGCAAACCGGCCAGCACGTCGGGCATCGTCGTTCCCGGCTTCGCCTGCTGCGGATTCGCCAGCAACGCTTTGATGAAACTCAATCGCACGCGCGATCCGACGTCATCCAGCACGGGAGCCTTCTTCGGCGTGATGTGCTTCGCGATCGATTCGACCGCCGCATGGCAGGCTACGCAACCGAGCTCGCCCAGCAACAATCGTCCGCCCGGAACGAGATCCGCCGCAGCATTGTTTCCCGTGGCTTCAAAGAAGCGTTCAAACCCGGCCACGACCGAATGATTCACGACCGGCTCAACCGGCTTGAGAGCGGCCGGACTTTTCAAGTCTGCGGCCACAGACCAAGACACACAGCACACCCAACAAACAGCCGCGCCAGTCAATCGCATGCAAGGTTTCCTCAGTTTAACGCCGTCGCGCAAGCTTCCGGCTTGCAACTGCCCGGCCTGTTGTGTGTTTTGACGTTGATGGATCTTTGGGGTTGTTTGAATCTCTGGAACCGTTTGAGTTGCAAGCTAAGGACCGGCGCAGAAATAACTGTCAGATGTAGCTGAACTCGCCAGAGTTCAGATCCGAAGTCTGGCGACTTCGGCTACGACAGTTATTGATGCGCCG
>JAYVSP010000477.1:0-3069 GCA_043775215.1 Planctomyces sp.
TAGCCGCCGGTCGTGCAGCATTACCGGCGGCTAGCGCCGGCTAGCGCCTTGCCGCTCACTCGCACGAACCCACGTTTGTAGAACTGACGAGGCACTAGACACGTTCTGACGGGCGCATCAACAACTGTCGGATTTCGAGTGGTGAGGGAATAGCGATTGATGAACAGGGATTGTTGATTGTTGAAAGAAGAATCGCTGCGTGGTCTAAATCCGCCAGTTGTTGAGCCAGTCTCCGACGTTTCCCTTGCCGCAATCCCTCCATACAATCCCTCCCGTCGGCCGCTCCCAGTTCCTGCTCCTGCCAGCGGGTGAAGCGAGTGGACTCTCCGATGCTGCACTTGGCGGACCGAACGTTCGTCAAGCCGTTTACCGGGTTCACTGCGAGTTGGCTCGTTGAGCGACAGCCTGTCGAGGTTGTCTGGCTGACGTGCGAATGCGGCTCGCGCCAGTGCCCGCGTCCATCCGGCCATTGCGCAAAGACTCTGTCATGACTAAACACTCTAAAGATTTGTTCGACGACACCACGATGACTTTCGGGGAGCACCTCGAAGAGTTGCGAATCCGATTGTGGCGAGCCATCGTCGGATTGGTGGTGGTGACCGGTGTCACAATGTTCTTTGGCGACGGCGTCATGGCTGTTGTCCGCAAGCCGATTGAAGACGCGCTTCGAGCTCGCGGCCAAGAATCGCACATCGCCGACGAAATCTCGCAAATGTTTAGCTTGCAGAAGTTCCAGGATTGGTGGAATGGAAAGAAACCAACGCCCGTCGAACCAACGCCGGAACCGCTCGTCATGGTCTCCGATCCGAAGACCATCACCATCCAAATCAGCGCGGAGGAATTTCAGGCCGCGCTGCATCAATCCGATCCGAATCGCTTTCCGGCCCCGCCGACAAAGCCCGCGTCTACGACTCCGCCGCTGCCGAAACCAGCCGACGGAAACCTGACCCCACTCGAGAGCGAAAAACCAATCTCTCTGCGAGTTACCGCTCCCGAATTTGAGCAACTGCAAAAGACGGTGGAGATGCAACAACGTCCCATCGTGCTGACCGTGCAAGAAGGTTTCATGACGTGGCTGAAGTGCTCATTCGTCGCCGGGCTGGTGTTTTCCAGCCCCTGGGTGTTCTACCAAATCTGGTTGTTTGTGGCGGCCGGGCTGTATCCGCACGAGCAGAAATACGTACACATCTACCTTCCCTTCAGCCTGTTTCTGTTCCTGGGAGGTGCCGTGTTCTGTTTTTATGGCGTATTCCCGTTCGTGTTGGATTTCTTGCTGGGATTCTCTGAGTCACTGAAGCTGCAGACGCAAATCCGTCTGTCGGACTGGATCAACTTCGCGATCATGTTGCCGGTGATGTTCGGCATCAGTTTTCAATTGCCATTGGTGATGCTGTTTTTGGAACGGTTGTCGATCTTCGCGGTCAAGGATTACCGCGAGAAACGCCGCATCGCCATTTTCGTAATCTCGGTCATCTCGATGCTGCTGACCCCCGCCGAGCCTTACAGCATGGTCATGATGATGCTGCCGCTGATCGTGCTGTATGAATTGGGTATCCTCATCTGCCTTTGGTTCCCCAAGGAAAAGCCGTTCGACGATGAGGACGACGAGGAAAAGAAACCGACGGTCGCGACGACCTAAAAGTCACCGTTGCGCTGAGCCAAGGCGGAACGCGAGAGGCATCAACAACGAGACCGAGCACCGCAGTGATCATCTCCCAAGTCCCCAATGAAGTCGTTTCATCGTTAACAGCACCTGTTGGCATGATCGAGACAATAAAACAAACCGTGAACGAACCAGCACAGGTCGTCCTCGACGGTGACGCTTTACGAGCGGGCACCGAAGGTTTACAGATCATCGCCGCTCCAATGGATTCCGCCCAACCCAGTTTGATGATGCCTCCTGTTGTCGAGTGGCTCGGCGGGATTGACGGGGCGCTGCGGTTGCTCGATCAAACGCTGTTGCCAAACGAAGTGCGAATGCTCGATTGCCAGTCGGCTGATCAGGTTTTCGAGGCGATCCGCTCATTGCGAGTGCGCGGCGCTCCGGCAATTGGTGTTGCGGCAGCTTACGGCTTCGTGCTGGGAGTGCGTGATGCGATCGACGACGGTCGAACTGAATTTGACGAACGGCTCAAAGTCGCGACGGAGCATTTGGCCGCCAGTCGGCCGACGGCCGTCAATTTGTTTTGGGCCTTGGACCGGCAGCGGAAAGTGGCCGAGCGAATGTCACAGGAATTGCCGCAAGCGGTGGTCGCGGCGCTGCTGGCCGAGGCGAAAGCCATCGAAGCGGAAGACCGCGCGATGTGTTCGGCAATCGGGCGGCATGGCGGGGAGTTGCTCCACAATGGCGACGGTGTTCTGACGCATTGCAACGCGGGCGCGTTGGCCACGGCCGGTGACGGGACGGCATTGGCTGCGATTTATGCAGCGACCGCTGGTGGCAAACGGCTGCGCGTGTACGTGGATGAGACTCGGCCATTGCTGCAAGGAGCGCGACTGACGGCCTGGGAGTTGCAACAGCGCGGAGTGCCAGTCACGTTGATTTGCGACTCGATGGCGGCGACCGTGATGCGGCAAGGCAAAGTTCAGGCGGTGATCGTCGGTGCGGATCGCATCGCCGCGAACGGCGACACGGCGAACAAAATTGGAACGTACTCGGTCGCCTGTCTGGCGAAACTGCACGGCGTGCCGTTCTACGTCGCGGCTCCGTCGAGCACGTTTGATTTGTCACTCTCCAGCGGCGAACAAATTCCGATCGAAGAGCGCTCACCCGACGAGATCACGCGTGGCTTCGGCCGTCAGACTGCCCCCGAGGGCATTGACGTCTACAATCCCGCGTTCGATGTGACTCCCGCGGAACTCATCACTGCGATCATCACCGAGCGCGGTGTCATTCGCCCGGTGACCGAAGCGGCAGTGAGGTCGATGATCGCGACAACAACTTTGTCACAGAGTTCGTGAGCGGCACGGCGCTAGCCCAATGGCACTTACTTTACTTCGTAGCCACGCTCGCCAGAGCGTGGGCACAACACATTTGCCGTCGAAATCCCACGGTCTGGCGACCGTGGC
>JAYVSP010000478.1:0-6530 GCA_043775215.1 Planctomyces sp.
ACCCCTGAATCAAGACCTGACGAGGCACTAGCCGCCGGTTTGTCGCGGGCGAAACTCGACGACACGACACCGGTGGCTTGCGCCATTCCGCTTGAAGTATGCGCGAAGAGTTAACACCACCTCACACCAACTCAGTCGTCACGATTCCAAAGCAGCCGAAGTCGGCGAGGATGTGGCTGCCTTGCTGGATCGGAACGGGCACGACACTGGTCCCAGTGGTGACGACTTGACCGGCCAGAAGTCCGATTCCGTGCGAGCTGAGTTCATTCGCGATCCAAGTCATCGCGATTCTTGGATCACCCAAGACGTTGGCTCCCACACCCTCGCGAGCTGCGACACCGTTCAATTGCACGCGCACAACATGCGACGACAAGTCAATCGCGCGCCAATCGGCCGTGGTCGGTACGCCCAAGACAAAATGATGAGCACACGCATCATCGGCGATGAGCTGTGGCGAGCCGACCACGCAGAAGTCGTTGTAGCGTGAGTCGGGAATCTCGATGGCGGGATGCAGCGTGTCGATCGCGGCCATGACATCGGCGAGTTCGTAAGGTTGTTGCCGAGGCGGCAGGTCGTGGCCAAGGCGAAAGGCGAATTCCGCTTCCGCGACGCGCATGCCATTGTTGCCCAGCACAATCGGCGAGCCGTCAGAATGGACTCGGTTGGCCAGCAGACGACCGGCTAGCGGGCCATCGACTTGCAGATGCTTTTGTCCGGCCGAGCTGGTGGCGGCGATCTTCCAACCGACCGTGGCTTGGCCGGAAATCTCGGCAATTTGGCTCTGAATCAGATATCCGTCGTCTCGTGTTACAGGGCGAAACATTTCGGGAATCGCGTCGATGCGACGTTCTTCCATCCAGGCACCCCAAAGCAGTTCGGCCGCACGCTGTGTTTGGTCTCGGTTCATGAGTGGTTCAATCCTTCCTTCAGTTGTCAGTGAAGAGATCGGGAGCCTTTTTCATTCCGCAGTCAGCGGATATTCGATCGCGTGATTGCGATATGCGGCATGAAAAAGACTCCCGATCCCGTTAGTTGCCGCAGTCTTTAGTTAGTAACGGCGGGTGAATTGGGTCGCAGAATCATGGCGGGCGGAATCATGGAACTCAAATTAGACTTCAAACAAGCGAACTCGTGGGGCAGGTTTTCAACCTATTGATGAAGGCTCATTCGGTAATCCAGGGAGGTCACGTCGTGGTTTTTTTTTGCCACAGATGAAACACGGATTGAACACGGATCAGGACAGGACAGGACAGGACAGGACAGGACAGGACAGGACAGGACAGGACAGGACAGGACAGGACAGGAGGCAGGGAATTGGAAAACAAGAAGAAGCGGCGGACGGGAATGCCGGACTACAGTTTTTGCCACGAATAAAAGCAGGGACCAAGCCAGAGGTTAGAAACCGTTACGCACCCTCGTTCCGTTACCTCGCTCTATTCTTCTTTGCCTTGTTCGCCATCCTGATCCGTGTTCAATCCGTGTTTCATCCGTGGCTTTGAAACTTGCCTCCCCGGAACACCGGAAGAGCCATGATGAATTGTGTGGGATTTGACAAAACGGCGTTCACTCCAAAATTCAAGTCGCCACAGTGGCCACATCAAGTCGCTAATCTGACGGGCAGGTTGAAAAACCTGCCCCACTAACTCTTCTTCGCAAACCTCCAATCCGTCGTATTCGGTAAAGTCGATGGCGCGATGTGCCGAAAATGAGGTGAGGCCGGTTTCCGACTGTCGCGCGACTTTCCGAGTCGGGCGTTTTTCGGAAGATTGGGCTCCTGGCGTTGGCGACGTTGGCAGAGCGAGTTTCAGATCAGTCGCGGGAACTTCGTGGAATTGGGGGGAATGCCGAAGGCATCGGGCCAGGCAATTCACCTCCAGTTCACGAGGGTCGCATGAAAACTTTCGCGGCTTTTTGCCAGAGTGTTCGGTCGCTGTTCGGGGCAACTGATCCTTGGCCGGTTGTACGATCCGCTCGCGCTGGGCAGGTCTGGAACTATCGCTCGGCCGAACAGCTTGAATCGCGCCTCGTCATGCACGGCGGCTCGTTGGCAAATTTGGTGGACTGCGTCAACGACTGTGTCAATGATTGCTGCTCGGCCGATTCGGCAAATTCCGCCGCTGCCGCCTCGACGACAGGCGCTGTCGCCAAAGCTCACGGTAACGACGCGATGACTGCGGAGCATCGCGCGGTGTTTGGCAGTCGCGACGCGACCACCGGCGCGATTGCTGGTGGCTTGGTGCCGGATGCCGCAGTGACCTATAAGTCGGCGGGCAGTGGTGATTGGCTCAATTCGTCCACATGGCTGCATGTCAATAATACGGGCGAATTCCTTGCGGATGGAACGCGGCCCGGCGCAGGGGACAATGTGCTGATCTCGTCGGGGACCATCGTGCTCGTGGACGGCAACGTCGCGGTCGATGGTGATGGCGGGCGGGTGGCTTTGCGGACGATCCGTGTGGATGGGATGCTAAAGTTCGATCCCACTCACGACACGCGGTTGCTGGTGGACACGGTCGTCGTCGAGCCGACAGGGGTTTTGGAAATCGGAACTGACGACGCTCCCATTGCCACGAAGCAGCGGGCTCAATTGATCTTCGCCGATCGGGAATTGGGACTGACGCCGGATGAACAGCGGGAGTTCGAGGAGGCTCAGCGCGAGTGGGATTCGCTGCAATTCAGTCACGGCTTGTTATCGCACGGAGACGTGGAGATTCACGGCACGCACGTCACGAGTTTTATCAGCATCAATGGCGGGATCAGTGCGGGAAGCAGCTCGTTCCCGGTCTCGTCGTTGCCAGAAGGATGGCGTGCGGGAGACTATTTGATCATCACAGGCAGCACGGCCGCAAACGCTCGCGGTGACAACCAGGACGAGCAAGTCACGATCGCCGGCCTCGATGGTACGAGTGTGTTGCTTTCGACGCCGCTCAAATACGACCACCGGGCCGGTATGACTTTTGTCGCGGATCTGACTCGTAATGTGTCGCTCCAGTCGGAGAATCCGGGCGAGTTGGAGCATCGCGGGCATGTGATGTTTATGCACAGCGACGACGTCCACATTGTCGGCGCGGGCTTTTACGGCTTGGGACGCACCAACAAACGGATGCTGATTGATGACCCCGTGCTGCGCGATGACCCGGACAACCCCGGCCACAAAACAACCGATGTCATCACCGACGAAATCAATTCCGAGCATCCGGAGTTAGGACATCGCGTGCTGGTTCCGAAAGTGGACGTGGATGGCAACCCGCTGCTGAATCCCGATGGAACTCCGCGATTGCAGATTGCACGAACAGGGATGAATCCGCGCGGGCGGTACGCGGTTCATTTCCATCGCACGGGAGTCGACGGAATTTCCGAGCCGGCAGTCCTCAGCGACTGCGTGGTCAGCGGCAGTCCTGGCTGGGGAGTCGTCAATCACAGTAGCAACGTGGACGTGACGGACAACGTCGTTTTCAACGCCACGGGTGCCGCCTTCGTCACGGAAGCCGGAGACGAACTGGGCAGCTTCGATCACAACATCGCGATTCACTCGCGCGGTTCCGGCGAGGTCGTGATGGGTCGTGAACGCATTCAAGACTTCGGACATCAAGGGGATGGATTCTGGTTTCAGGGAGGCAATGTCTCGGTCACGAACAACGTGGCGTCGGGACAGCGGCAATCCGGCTTTGCCTTCTTCCCGCGCGGTTTGGATCAGTCAGGCGTCGGCCTGACGACGATCTCCGGCGCGAACCTGTCGCACTTCCGCTGGGCCAAACGGAAACTGACCTATGATGTGGCGGATGTCCCATTGAAGGAATTCCGAGGCAACTCGTCGTTTGGCGTCAAAACCGGCTTCGAAACATGGTTCAGCCTGGAGAACGCGAAGTGCAAAGGACGCACTGTCGTCGAAGATTTCACGGTCCAAGCCGCGACCGGCACGGCCATCTTCACTCCGTACACCAGCAACATTACGTTCAAACACGTGACGGCCATCGGTGACCTCGACAATCCCACCGGGATCGGATTCAAACAGAACTTCCGCACGCGGAATGTGGTCTACGACCATGTGACAGCGGAGGGATTCGAGGTCGGCATTGTGGCTCCGATCAACGGCAAGAATGCAGTCATCGGCGGCCGATTCAACAACCTGCGGAACATTGAGATCGGTACGGCCAACAAGCGGGGCCGAACGATGTCCATCGACGATGCCAGCCCCAACGATCCGATTCAATTCGTCGATAACCTCACACGGACGGTCGGTGACCATCGCGAATCACGGCCGCAATGTGACGTGTTTCTGACAACGAGCTACGACCCTCAAAATCAGGATCTGACAAAACTGTTCCAGCCGGACGTCAGCCAAGTGACTCGCAACGGCCAACAGTTGTATTACCTGGAACAAGTCGCGGACTTCGTGCCCTTCGACAGCAATAATCCGGAAGGCGTTCCCACGTGGGTGCCTGCCAACCTGCGAGACAAAACAAATCAGCAACTCCAAACGGAATTTGGCTTGGCCATCGGCGGCAGCATGGCGCCGCGAGACGGAGTCCGCGATCCGAATATTAATGCTATTCTCGGACCGCCGGCCACGTATCCCGCGCGCATGGACTTGATGAGTGCGAAGTACACCAACTCGCTGAGCGACTATCGATTGCATTTCAGTTACATCGATCCAGCAACGAATGCGACGATGTTCGTGAGCGAGCATTCGCCGAGGCAACTCGTGTCCGGCTGGAATGTGCTCACGCGAACGGTGCTGGGACAACCACGCTCACTGATGGTTTACGGAGATGTGCAAGCTCCGACGTTTCAGTTCAATCCGGGTCTGCCCACAACTTTGAATTTGGCCGACCTCCAGCGTGGGACGACGCTCGTCATCGACAACTATATTCACGACGACAGTTTTGGAGCCAAACGCACTGCCGTCTCGATCAAGCTCAACGACCCTCAGCAGGTTTCGGAATTGCAGACGCGAGCGGATCGAACTCGCTTCGTGACTTTGACCTTCTCGATCCAAGATTTCGCGGGCAACTCATCCCAAGTCAAGTTCGATCTCGGCGTGACGTCCACCGCACGACTCATTAAAGATCTGAATCCCCAGAACATGCCGTTCTTTGACCCCCGACCATCCGCAATATGACGACCTCAGCAAAAAATGAACTAGCGACCGACGAGTGCATCGCGGAATCAATCCGAGCCTCGGAGCCGCATAACTTGCTTGCCCTGTCTGCCTACTCGGTGCTGCTGCGGTTCGCGTGGATCTTTAAAACCGAGAGCGTGATCATCCCGGCGTTCTTGGACAGTATCGCGGGAGCGGGTTGGCTGCGCGGGTGCTTGCCAGTACTGAATCGCTTCGGGCAATGCTTACCACCGATGCTGTTTGCTCGGCGGTTGCGGCATGCACGGCACAAGAAGTGGAGCTTGTGCGGAACGTCATTCGGCCTCGGCATTCCGTTGATCGTGCTGTCGGCACTCTGGCTGATGTTGGAAGACAAACGGCAACCGTGGCTGCCGCCGGCATTCTTGTTTTTGTATCTGGTGTTTTTCGTCTCCAGCGGACTGAATCAACTGTCATTCGGAACGTTGCAAGGCAAGTTGATTCGCCCTCATCGGCGTGGTGAATTGCTGGGGCTTTCGGGCGCCGTCGGCTCGGTGGCGTCGGTCGTGGGAGCGTGGTTCTTGTTGCAGCGCTGGCTGAGTTTGCCAGATCATGGCTTTGGTTGGATCTTCGGATTTTCCGGATTCGGATTCTTGCTGGCAGGAGCGTTTTGCTTCGCGGTGCGTGAGCCGGCAGATGAACCGAGCGGTTCAGAGTCCGAGCATCACGGCGGGTTGCGAGCCTCGATCAATCTCTTGCGCCGCGACGCTCGTTTCCGGTGGTTGGCGGTTGTGGCGATGTTGTTCATCGCGATCCAACTGCTGTTTCCTCACTTTCAAGCATTGGGACAGAAGCATGTTTCGGAAGAACAACTCGGCTATCAATTGATGCTGTGGGTGATCGCTCAGAATGTGGCCGTAGGAGTCTTCAGTTTCATCTCCGGCAAGCTCGCGGATCGATTTGGCAATCGGCTGTCGTTGCAGTGGCAAGTGTTCGGAACAGCCAGCGTCCCACTGCTGGCGTTGTTATTTACCAGCGGCCTGAGCGGCTTTGAGGTAAAGCATTTTTGGGTGACATTTTTCTTCCTGGGACTGACTCCCGTGACGATCCGAACGCTGACGAACTACGCCTTGGAACTGGCCGAAGCCGATCAGCACCCACTCTACGTGAGTACGTTGCACGCTTGCCTGGCTGTGCCGTTCTTGTTTTCGCCGCTGGTGGGTTGGCTGGTAGATGCGTTACGTTGAGAGCGTGTCTTCATCGGAGTCAGCGGCATCATTCTGCTCGGCTGGCTAGCGTCGCTCCGATTGGTTGAGCCGAGACATTCCATTTAGATCAAGGCTCTTCCGGCGTTCCGGGGAGGCCAGTTTTCAAGCCACGGATGAAACACGGATTGAACACGGATCAGGACAGCGAACGAGGCCAATTAGAATCGAGTGAGGTCACGAAA
>JAYVSP010000479.1:0-13254 GCA_043775215.1 Planctomyces sp.
CGACGGGACGAGTTAATGGAACTGCAACAAGAAATCGCGTTCGAGTATGCGGATTCCGTGATCGGCTACGAGTTGGACGTACTTATCGACAGCGAGGCGGAACCGGGTGTGTGGGTCGGCCGCACCTTCGCCGACGCGCCTGACATTGATGGCGTCGTGTACGTCGAAGGCGAAGGGCTTGAACCAGGCGACATGGTGCCGGTCGCAATCGCTGCCCGGCAGGATTACGACTTGGTCGGCGAGTATTTGGGCGAAGACGCAGTGACATCCCAGTAGCGAAATTGTGAAACTTCGGATCGTGTAGAACACCGAACTCACACGATTTCAGCAACAATCAATTGAGGAGACATGACATCTTGATGCAAGAAACCTGCAGCTTGGCATTTGATGAATCTGAATTAGAAATGCTGGCAATCGTCAACGGATATTTGGCGAGCCAAAAGATTTCGACAATGAAGAGCAACGGTCGCACGAATCGGTCTCTGCTGATTCGCGAAGCTTTGCGACTGGCCGTCGAGGCAATCTCCAGCAAGACGGGCAAGAAAAAGCTGCCCAAAAAGGCGCTCGTTCCCGCTCCGCATAGTTTCCCAACTCCGACACGGGTTCATTGGAACCGTCGTGGGGCTGGATCGAATGATATACCGAATTCACAACAGGACGAGTAATGACAATGGCCGTCACGGACCCGACCGCCGAACAGGCAAACACGACTCCCACAGCTCCGCCTCTGCCGCGGATTGATCGGCGGTCGCTGAATGTACCGAATCTGATCACGCTCAGCCGGCTGGTGCTGTCGTTGGTTCTGTTCGCAATGATTTCCTGGGGAAGTTCGTGGATTGCGGCCGCGGTCGTATTTGTCATCGCGGCGGCGACCGATGCGCTGGATGGCTTCATCGCGCGGCGATACGGCCTGGTGACGACGCTGGGCCGCATCCTCGATCCGTTCGTGGACAAGATCATCATCTGCGGAGCCTTCTTGTTTCTCGTCGCAAAGCCCGACTCGGGCGTCAATGCCTGGATGACATTGATCGTCTTCAGCCGCGAGATGTTCATCACCAGTTTGCGAGCGTTTCTAGAGCAGCACGGCCGCGATTTCTCCGCCGTCTGGAGCGGCAAGATCAAGATGGTCTTGCAGTGCGCGGCCGTGACCGCCAGCCTGCTATCGCTGGATAGTCGTCTCGCCGAGCAGCCGCAATTTTTGACGTTGCGTGACGTGATCTTGTGGGCGACTATCGCGGTGACGATCTACAGCGGCGTCGAATACACGTACCGAGCCTACCGAATGCTGCGTGCCTGACCGGTTGGAGTCAGATCATGATGGAACAAGGCTTCCCACCCGACGCTCCCTGGCGCACGATCCCCATCGGAACCATTGTGTTGCATGTGGCGATGCTGGCGTTGGGTATCGGAGCCGTTTGGGAAGTCATCCGCGCGGGTCGCCGTCCCGCGAGCAAAGGAGACGTTTGGATGTGGGTCGGTGCCTGCTTCCTTTGCGCGATTGCCTTTTTGTTCGCATCGGCGGCTGAGTTGCGCGATGAGATCAGCTATGAGTCTCGTCCATTTGTCTTTGGTTACATTCTATTCGTCAGTACCATTTGCGGATCGGGATTGTTGACCAGCCATGCACGTCTCGGCCGCAAGCAGCCAGGCTTTCATGCGGCGATGACGATGCTGTATCTCGTTGGTTTGGGAGTTTTCGTCTTCGCGTCTCTCCCGCGAGTGCCGCAAGCCCGCGAGGCGGCTCGACGGTCGCAGTGCAATAACAACATGAAGCAGATTGGGCTGGCGTTGTTCAAATTCGAAGAGGCGCACATGGCCCTCCCGCGAGCGTCTGCGGGTGATCCGCCCGTCAGTTGGCGAGTGGTCGTATTGCCTTTTCTGGACGGAAAGGAGAGATTCGATCAATACGATCGGGCGCTTCCCTGGGACGATCCCAAGAATGAGTTGGTCGCGCAACGTCAGTTCGAGCCACTTATGTGTCCGTCTCACCATCCTCCATTAACAGATTCGCTGAAACGGTATTTCACCGACTATGTCATGCTCACCGGGCTGGGAACTGTCTCGCCGGGTGATCGAGACATTCGCCGCCGCGACCTCACGGACGGAGCGACGAATACCGCGTTGGTCGTCGAGGCCACCGGGCTGAACGTGGTTTGGACTGAACCTCGCGACTTCGATACGGCTCGGCAGCCCATTGGCATCAACCTCAAGGGAAAGGAACCGAAGGAATCGCCGGGGATGATGTCGTCGTACCATCGAGCCGGCGGTCACTTGTTGATGGGCGACGGAACCGTTCGATTCCTCAACGAAAAGGTTGACCCGCGAGTTCTCCGAAAGTTGACGACGATTGACGGCGGCGAGGTATTCGACGAATAGTTTGTGCTGCAGGCCGATCGGTCATTGAGGCAACAGAGTTATTTGGAATTGCGGAGGTAAGTCATGATCGCGTTACCGCAGGAAATCCGTCAGGTGATGCGGGCGGCACACGGCAGTCCTGTCCGTTTGACCGACCCGGAGACTCAGTCGGAATATGTTGTTGTTTCGGCCGACGTCTTTGATCGCGTGCGAACGTTGGTTTACGACGACGGGCCGCTGACGGCCCACGAGCAGGAGGAATTGCTGCGTCAGGCCGGCCTGCGAGCCGGGTGGGAAGACCCAGAAATGGACATCTATAATGACCTCGATCCTCGGCGGCCGTCATGAAAGTTCAACGGGGAGATGTCGTGTTGGTGGACTATCCATTTAGCGACGGTTCGGGCAGCAAAGTTCGGCCGACGGTGGTTGTCCAAGCGGACCACTGGAACGCGCGGTTAGACGACACAATTTTGGCGGTCGTGACCAGCAGTTCGCGGCGTGCGCCGACACCGACGCAGTTTCTGATTGAGGTGAACACAGCCGAAGGCCATCAAACGGGATTGCGCGCTGATTCGATCGTGCAATGCGGAAATCTGGCCACCTATGCTCAAGACCGAATCATTCGTGTCATGGGACGACTTGCGGGATCGCACCTGGATCAAGTTGATGAGTGTTTGCTGGAAGCTTTGGGGCTGCGTTGAATTCATTCCTTTGGCGGACTGCTAAAATATGGAATCAACTTGTGAACAAGGAAAGAACATCTTGAAGCGAACGAAGATTCTTTGTCTTGGACTAATCGCCATCTCGCTCGTGACGGGGCTGAGGCCATTCACGCTCGACTCACGGGCGGAGGTGCTTCCCGAAGTGAAGTTGCGGCTGTCGCAGGATTTGACGTATCTGGCCTCGGATGACCTGGAAGGTCGCGGAGTCGGGACGAATGGGATCAATCTCGCGGCTGATTTCGTGGCGAAGGCCTTTCGCGAGGCGGGACTGGACGTCACGAAGGCCGGGGGCGATTCGTTCCAAGAGTTCACGATGACCACCGGAGCAAAGTTGGGCGAGAAGAACTCTTTGAAGCTCGTCGGCTCGGACGGAGCGGCGATCGAACTGGCGATCGACAAGGATTTTCAGCCCTGCTCATTCGGCACGTCGGGAACGTTCAACGCCGAACTGGTTTTCGGCGGGTACGCGATCGACTCGAAGGACGACAAGCTCCAAGAGTTGGAAGGGATCGACGTCAAAGGGAAGATCGTGATCGTCGTACGCAAGGCCCCGCGGCAGACGGATGTTCGCGGGCCGTTTGCCGCTCCGCACGGCGGGACGTCGCGGTACGCGGACCTGCGCGGGAAGGTCAGCAATGTCTTCGGCAAGGGAGCCGCCGCGATCCTGCTGGTAAATGATCCGTACTCCAGCCTCAAAGAAGCCGAGGCGGCCAAACAGAAGATCAAAGACTTGTCGGAACCAGTCGTCGAGGCGGCTGAGAAATTGCTGGCGGCCGACTCAACCAACGAAGCGGCCGTTAAAGAAGCGCGCGCGAAGTTGACGGAGTCGGTCGAAAAGGTCCGCAAGCTGCGCGAGGAAAACGACAAGGCGAATCGCGATCCGCTGATGAAGTTCGGCTACGGCGGCTTCAATCAAGGTCAGCAGTTGCCGATCTTCCATATCACTCAAGCGGCGGCCGATCAGGTCTTGAAGGCATCGCTCAAGAAGTCGCTCGCCGATTTGGAGGCGGAGATCGACAAAGACCTCAAGCCGCAGAGTGCCGTGCTGACTGGCTGGAAAGCGGAGGGTACGGCCTCCGTCGAACTCGTCAAAGCGGAAGTGAAGAACATCGTCGGCGTGATCGAAGGGGCAGGACCGCTGGCTGACGAAACGGTCATTGTCGGCGCGCATTACGATCACATCGGATACGGCGGCGGGAACTCGCTGGCTCCCGGGGTGAAGGAAGTTCACAACGGCGCGGACGACAATGGTTCGGGCACGGTCACGTTACTGGAGTTGGCTCGGCGCTTCGGTGCTCGGCAAGAAAAGCTGAAGCGGCGGCTGGTCTTCATCGCATTCACGGCCGAGGAATCCGGGCTGATTGGCTCGGAGAAGTACTGCAAAGAGCCGCTGTATCCGCTCGAAAAGACCATCGCCATGATCAACATGGACATGGTCGGCCGGCTGAAAGAAGACAAGCTGATCATCTACGGCACCGGGACATCGCCGCATTGGACGCCGGAGATCGAACGGCTTAATGGAGAGTTCAAGTTCGCGCTGTCGCTCAAGCCGGAAGGCTTCGGCCCCAGCGATCAGTCATCGTTTTACGCGAAGAAGATTCCGGTGCTGCACTTCTTCACGGGTACGCATCCGGAATATCACAAGCCAGGCGACGACGTGCAGTTGATCAACTTCGACGGCATGGCGCGTGTCGCCGACATGGTCGAACAAGTGGTTCTGGAAACCGTGCAGACCGACGCGAAGCCGCAGTACGTCGAAGTCAAAGGACATGGCGATCAAGGCTCGACACGCAGCGGCAACCCGCGCCCCTATTTCGGCTCGATCCCCGACTTCGGCAATGAAACGCCAGGCTACGCATTGTCCGGTGTCTCCCCGGGCAGTCCCGCTGACAAAGGGGGACTCAAGAGCGGCGACGTGATCGTTGAATTCGGCCAACAAAAAATTGGCGGCCTGGATGACTTCGATCTCGTGTTGCGAAAATTCAAACCGGCCGATGAGGTCGTGATCGTCGTGCTCAGGAAGGGCGAGCGTGCGACGTTGAAAGTGCAGCTCGGCCAGCCGAAGTAGTCGCGGGCGAAGGGGTCGGTCGTCTTTTTCAGGGGTCGTGAGCGGCAAGGCGCTAGCCTGGATTATTCATGACCGCATACCAACCCGACGCGCAAGCGAGGCCATCGTCACGCCTTGGCTTCGCTTGCGCGTCGGGTTAGTTTGGTGTCCATCCCAGTGCCTCGTTAGGTCTACAAACGTGTGTTCGTGCGAGTGAGCGGCAAGGCGCCAGCCGGCGCTAGCCGCCGGTTGTTTGCGGGAGACTTTCGACTCCACGATACTGGTGGCTTGCGCCATTCCGCTCAAATCAAGATGTCACGGCGAACAAATGCAGAACACCGGTCCGATGAGTTTTGCATTGCTTGGCGACGATTCCGCGGCGCTGCCGCTGTTGCGCGCGGCGACTGAATCCGGGCACAAGCTTATCCGTGCGGTGTTTGCGGAACGATTGCGTGCGCAAAACGGCACGTTGGCCGCGATGCCTCAAAGCCGGTGGGAAGATCTGCTGATTGACGGCAACGTCGAGGCAGTGATTGTGGCCGGGGACAGCGAAGAAATTCAGACCGCCGCAAAACAACTCGCGGCCTCCGGAAAGCCGTTGCTGATCGTCCCCAAGGCCGAATTCGGAGCCGCTTGTGCTTACGAACTGTCGTTGATCCACGACGATTCGCAAGTCGTACTGATGCCGGCATTCGCGCATCGAAATGATGTCGATCTACAAGCGTTGTCGCAGCGAATGAAAGCGGGTGAACTCGGTGCGGTGCGGCGATTGCAAATCGAGGTTGAACTTCCGGCGAGCGGGGATGGAGACTCTCGCCCTCTGCTCGCTGAAGGCGAGATTGAAGCGGCTGCGATCCTGGATATTGATTTGCTGCGCTGGCTCGGTGGCAACTACGACCAAGTGACGTCGTTGCGATCGGGACAAACAGAGCGAGGTTGTTCCCAGGCAACGCTGACACTGGCGGGAGCCGGCTTGCCCGACGCAACGTGGAACGCGCGGCGCGGCGATGCGATTTCCTGGCGATTGACCATTGAGACCGAACGCGGCTCGGAGGTTATCTCTCTTGCTGCACAGTCCGCATCCCGGAACGCTTCACAACTGTTGCTGTCGTTCGTCGAGGTCTGTCGCGGCGAACACGCAGCTCCGTGCGATTGGTCGGATGCCGTGCGTGTGTTTGATGTGCTGGATGCGGCTCGGCGGTCGTTAAGGCGGCGGCGGACGATCGACTTGCACTTCGAGGCATTGTCAGAACGTTCGCAATTCAAAACGCAAATGACTGCGATCGGCTGCGGCCTATTGGTTCTGACGCTGATCCTGATGCTCGGGCTGCTCGGCTTAGGGTCACTGTTGGACTCGCGCGACCGCGCGTTTCGCGACTCAGCCTCGGCAGGATTGCTGCTGACCGATTCGGACTTCGAATCGCACACAGCCGAGCTGACCTCTGCGGCTCAAACGCGGCTCGGCAAGTTGGCCGAACAATTGAAGGAAGAACCGAAGTCGGTGTACCTCGAACCGTCCGACCATCCGCCGGCCCCGGAACTCGATCAACGCCGCCGCGAACAAGTGGCCGTCCGCCTCAAAGAACTCGGAGTCGTCGCGGCCGATCACCGCACGCTCCTCGCTCCGTCACGAAGCTCTGCATGGGACACTCTGATGCGCGTCTTGCGAGTCGCCTGGATCGCTCCTCTCGTCGTCTTCCTGCTGCTGCAAGCGCTACTGTTCGTGGCGAAGCCGGCGTCCATTGGCAAGCGGGAACGTCCGCCCTCCGGTTCATAGATGACCCGTCGAACCGGAGTTGACGTCTTTCCGCTCGGCTTCCGCCTTACTCCAGCACGTTTGCGAGGATTTTGTCCAGAGAGCGGTCGTGCTCGACAATACGGCGACGTTGTGCGAAGGCTTGGGTTTCGACGGCGTGTTGCAACGTGGTGATGACGGGTCCATAACTGTCGTGAACTTCGCCGTCCGCACCCGCAGTGCGACGGAGCCGATTGGCCAGTTTGGGGGCTTGTTGTTGCAACAAATCATCGTCCGCGGACACGAAGAAACGGCTGAATCCGAAATCTCCGCGGCGCCCGGCGCGGCCCGCCAATTGGCGATCACCGCGGCGTGTTTCATGCCGCTCGACACCGATCACGAACAGGCCGCCGACGGCCAACGCACGCTCGTCCGGCGGGATGTCGGTGCCTCGGCCAGCCATGTCGGTGGCGATTGTGACAGCTCGATATCGGCCGGCTTGAGCGACGAGTGCGGCCTCGTCCGCGTCTTGGACACCTTTGAGAACCTGATGCGGCAGGCGAATCGAATTCAATAATTCGGAGAGAACTTGGCTATCGCCGATCGTGCGTGTGCCAACAAGTACCGGTTGGCCGCAACGGTGACGTTCCATAATCTCAACGACGATGGCTCGAAACTTGGCATCCTTTGAGGCAAAGAAGCGATCTGGCAGATCGACGCGGCGGCAGGGACGATGCCGAGGAATCAGCACCGTCTTCAACTGGTAGAAGGTGTCAAACTCGTCATCAGCAGTCTCGGCTGTAGCGGTCATACCGCAAAGCTCGGCGTACAACTGATAGAAGCGCTGGCGAGTCATTCGCAAAGTAACAGCTTTTTCGCCGCTGATCGCCATGTCGCCGGTCGCCTCGCGGAAGGCGAGCGGCATTTGTGCCTGGTCGATGAGAACGCTGTCGATCTCATCAACAACGGCAAGCTCACGCCGCTTGGCAGCCAGTGCGTCAAGGGGCTGACTTCCCCCGCTCGCCGAGTTGTGCGCTGGAACTGGAATACGACGTTTCCATTGGTCGTACAAGTAGTCGTTGCCAAACTCCTGGCCTGTGCCATAAACGACATCTGCTTGATAAGCCCTTCGCTTACCCGCGAGATTATTTCGTTCCGGCAACAGAGCGACAGAGGCACCAAGTAGTTCGAGCGCCGGCTGAATCTGCCGACAATCTCGCGCCGCAAGATAACTGCCGGACGTGGCGACATGCGTCTGGTGGCCGTCGATCCAGGCCAAGATCGCGGGAATGGCTGCGACAATTGTCTTTCCTTCGCCCGTTGCCATCTGGGCCACATTTCCCGATGCGAGCATCAGGCCGGCGAGAATTTGTACCTCGTGATACATCAAGCCGCAGGTACGGCGAATGGCCTCGCGCGCCAAAGCGGCTCCGACGATCTGACGTGTCACACGGTCCTTGTCGCTGAGTGTTGCTCTGAATTTCGTAACCGTCGCGCGGAGCGTTTCGGACAGATCACGGAGATCGCGGTCCGATGCGGATTCGAGTTCGGCAGCGCGATGGCGAACTTGTCGAACGAGTTGGCATTCAGCGCGCGATGCTTCGCGCACACGAACTGGGTTCCGCCAGAACGCGAGTCGGCGGTTAGGTGGAGCATCAGTGTTTGATTGAAGAGCGGTCACTTTGTTCGGAACATTTTTTCACGCCAAGAGGCGCGCGCCGGAACTCGCTCACCACTGATTGGCTTGATGGCTGGCTCGTCGGGAGGACTCGGTTCCGGCGGGAGGGTTTGGTCTTGTGCGGGATGAGGCGGTGTCGACGGGACTGATTCGTCAGGTCGCTTCACGACGTCCCGCTCTTCTTTGCCGAGGCAGATTGTCGGCAGGCCGTCCACATTGGCGCGGCCCCACACGACTTGCTCAGTCTGTAACAGTTCACCGGTTGCCTTCTTGACGTTCCACAGCGCCAGGTTGTACGTGACCTGCGCGGTCAGAAAATTGAACTCGTTCACGGCCAGTCGACTCTGCGCTTGCAGCAGGTTGTCGAGCATCAAGCTGGCGGTGCCATCTTCGCCCGGAAGGTGCTCCCAACGTCGTTCGAGGTAATCCAGTTCGACCGTGCTGGCGGCCATCGCATGAGATTGTGAGAGCATCTCGGCCTGAGCCGTTTCCACTTCGCGGACGGAGACTTTGACTTCCAACTGCAATGTGTTGAGGGTCGTCTGGTATTGATTGCGAAGCTGCCGCAGTTCCAGTTCACGGCGTTCTTGCCGAGCCTTTGGGGCTCGGTTGCCCAACGGCATCTCAAATTGCAAACCGACCGTGTAACCGGGGCGGCCTTGATTGAACTGATTGTCGTAGGCACTGAACGGATTGGTCTTCTGTAAGCCGGTGCTGTAAGCCTCGGTGACGAGGTTCAACATCGGCAGCACTTCGTTCTTCGACATGTTCAGCCGCGTACATCCGGCCTGAATCTGCCGCAACGCCTGATTGACTTCCGGCCGATTTTGTGCGGCGGTACACAACGCCATCTGCAAATCCAGCGGGATTCGTTCGACCGCGGGACTGTCGATCGGCAGCAACTCCAGACAGTAGTACTCGCCGAAATTCGGGTCATTGACGAGAGCTCGTAATCGGTCCTCAGCGTTTTTTACGCCCATCTCGGCACGCAATACCTGCGACCGGCGCGTGGCGACCTCTGCTTTCGCACGCATGATTTGACTCTTGACGGCGTCGATGTCTTGCCGCTGCTTAAGCTTGCCCAACGTATCGGCGGCCCGCTTCAGAGATTGCAGTTTCTGCGCAAGGTTCGCGCGTTCCTGGTATAGCCCCCAATAGGCCCGCAGCGTTTCCAGCAAGTGCAATTGAAGTTGCCGCGAGAATTCATCGGTCGCCGTCTCCGTGTCGATCTGAGCCAACACGATCAAGCTCTCGTTGTAAACTTGCCCGCTACCGCGCAGCAGCGGCTGCGTGTAACCAACCACCATCCGAGCGGTTCCTTGTGGCGATGGCTTGAAGAAAATCGAGTTCGTGTCCTGCCAGCCGAATTGCTGACTGAATTGCAATGTGCCACCGTCGCGAGTCCGCTTGCGCAGACCACCCTGGTTGGTGTACTGCTGATTGACATAGCGTCGCGACCCGTTGCCGACCGTCAGCGTGTTGCCGACCGGGTCGTTCAGATCTTGCCACTTGGTGTCGAGAAAGGCGGTCCAATCGAACGCCGCGTCCGCTTCGGTGATTGACGTTTCGCGAATGAGTGGCAGGTCGCTGAATACTTTCACCTGCGAGGAATAACGAATGGTCCGGACCAAAAGTTCTTCAATGGTCAGCGGCAACGATGCCGTGTTCGGCCGCATCGGAGCCGTCACGAAAACCGACCACCAAGGACCGCGCAGGATTTGATCCGAATCGACGTCGTCGACCGTCGCATCGGCTGCCGGTTGAGGTGGGTCGTGCGGTCCAGGCAAGGCGGAACCGGCCGGATGCGGATGCGGATCAGTTCGTGGCAAGGGAATCAACGGCGTGGAAGGCGACGGAGCTAAGTCGGATAAGGGGGCCGGTGGTTGATTTTGCTGTGGTACGGACACCGCATCGTCGTCGGCGACAAAGCCCAATTGCACCAGTATCCGAGACGCTGAATGCGTACCAGCGTCGGTCACCCGATTTCGCTGCGGACTCTCTGCCCACGCACTCAATCCGACCCAGGCGACCGTGAGCATGCCGCTCAAGCATATCCACTTGGTCCAGGAAGTAATTCGGCCGCGGCGCAATCGTGGGAAAATGCGCGGAGTCATTTCTGCAATTCCCTGGGGATTGCCGAGTGCATCTCACCCTGAGGTCCAAGTAGCACGCACCGGCGTTCATCGGTCTTCGGAGTGCATCACTTCTCGCGCACATCTTCCCATCGCAAAGTTCGCAAGATTCTCGAATTCGGCGTGTCACAACACGGAGCCCCCGTAAGCCAGGCATAATCGGAGCCGGTATATTCCGCACAATCGGTACATCCGCCCGAAAGTTTGAAAGAGGATGCGTCAAGATGCTTGACGGGCGAAGCGCAAAATGAGCTAAGCAGACCATACGGCGGAAGAGTTTGGCACCAAACCGGCTTGTTGGTGTTGTGTCAGACGCTTGAGTGAGGACTGCGGCCTACATCTCGCCACTTCGAGTTCACTGCGAATTGTCTGACGGAGATTGCGAAGCAGTATCCGAGCAACGCGGTGGATTACTCCTTGCTGATCAGCCCCGGAACGCCGGCGGCGCAGTCGTCGCTGATGGCTTGCTGGAAACTGCTGGCGAATTCACCGGTCACCCTCTTCGCCATCTCCATCGAAGCGGGGGTGGAAGAGATTCGTCTGCCGTATGTGCTGTCCGTCGATATGCTCCCTAAAGAATCTCGCCGCGGTTCGACTGGCGACGTCTCAAGATCGCAGTTCCGTCATCCATTCACGTCGTTTCAGGGGGAGAGTCGCTCGGTGCTGGGAGTGCTGCGCTTGGCGGATCGGGCCGCCAAGTCCAGTTCGAGCGTGCTGCTGTTGGGTGAGTCGGGGACAGGAAAGGAGGTGCTTGCGAAGGAGATTTGCGACGCCAGTTCTCGGAAAGACAAACCGTTTCTCGCGCTGAATTGCGCCGCGCTCAGCAAGGACTTGGTCGCTTCGGAGTTGTTTGGGCACGTCAAAGGAGCATTCACCAGCGCCGTTGCCGACAAAGCAGGTTACTTGGAGGAGGCCGATGGAGGCACGCTCTTCCTGGACGAACTGGGCGAAATCCCCTTGGAGACACAGTCATTGTTGCTGCGTTTTCTGGATAGTGGGAAATTCCAACGCGTCGGTGACACGCGGGAACGACGCTCCGACGTGCGGCTGATCGCGGCCACGAATCGCGATCTCCCCGCTGCGATCGCCGCGAATCAATTTCGCGCGGACTTTCTCTATCGCATCAACGTCATCCCGATCGCACTGCCGCCGCTCCGTCATCGGGGCGATGACGTGGCACTGCTGGCCCGGAATGCGCTCGCGAGTTGGAACGCTCGTGAAAAGCCGGCCAAGCCGAAGAGTCTCAGCGACGAGGCGGTCGCGGCGCTCAAGCAATATCCGTGGTATGGAAACGTGCGCGAGTTGAGATCGGCCATCGAACGGATCGCCGTCTTGTCGGACGGTTCGGAGATCACGGCCGACGACGTGGAGGATTTGTCCGGTGCAACGCGTGATGCGACCAGGATCGCCTATGCCCGCCTGTCGGAGCCTCAATTCCTGACCCATCTGGCGGCGATCACCGACGAGTCGCTGCTGCGGTACGGGAATGACATCCGGGAAGTGAAGAGAATGAGGAGCTTGGAGAACAGGCAGACGGACCTGAAAAAACAACTGGCGGACCCGACGCAAACTCGACAGGGGGAAGAACGGGGGGAACGGGAGCAGGAACTGGCGGATGTAAAGCAGCAACTGGGAAATCTGAAGGAACAACAGAAGAATAGTCAGCCCATCGCACCGTGGAAAGAGGCGGACTACTTCGAGAGTTGGCAGGCGACCGAGCAGTTCTTTCGACCGCTGCGGATTGGAATGCGCCGCGCAGTCATCAAGGCGGTCAATGAGGTCTTCTGGGGCAAGACGACCGATACCAAGGGCGGCGACAAAGTCCCGCTGCGGTTGTTGATGCTGGGGGGCGATGACTTGGTGTTGGTCTGCGGCGCCCCCTATGCCTTGCCGTTTGTGGTCAAGCTGGCGAATTCGGTTCGAGATCTCACGGCCGACATGGTCGATCAACAAGGGCCGATCACGTTGGGAGCGGGCGTGGCCATCGTGCCGGATTCGTTTCCGTTTTATCGCGGGCACGAATTGGCCGAGCAGCTCACGGAAAGTGCCAAGCGGCTGAAGTCGGCACTGGCGAACGCAAATCAAGATGCCAACGTCGTGGACTGGATGGTCACGTCGGAAGCCTGGCACGGAGATATCGCCGAGACGCGGCGACGCGATGGCATCAAGGACGGCTCGCTGGCGCTCTGTCGCAAACCGTATCCGGTTCTCAAACCAACGACCAACGGTGAGACCTTCAAGACCCTCGAAGGAATGCTGGAGCACGCGAAGGAATTGGTGCGAATGACGCAGGACAACCGGGCGGCTCGCAGTCAGCTTCAGGGATTGGTGCGGCAACTCCCTCGCGGGCGACACACCGCGCGGTTCGCGTCCGACATTCTGCCGGCCAATCTGAAGAAGATGCTCACTGACATGGGCTACCTCAACACCGCCGACGGTCCCTGGTGTGAGTTGAGTTCCGGGATAGAGAACAACTCGCTGAAAGTCAGAGGCACAAACCTGCTTGACCTGCTGGAGCTGTTTGAACTGCACCGAATGCTGGACGACGAGTCTGAGAGGCTGTCCGAAAAGCCGTAGGATGGGCT
>JAYVSP010000480.1:0-5348 GCA_043775215.1 Planctomyces sp.
TGCCGCCGAATAGCCAAGAACCATAGACAGTCTGCGACGCGGCATGAAAAAGACTCCCGACCCCTTCGCGTTGAACCGAGCTGTGATCGCCACGAATCATGCACGGTCATTGAGAGCACTCCTTGATCAGTTGTCGTGAGTTCTCACCACGACTCGAAATCCAATTTCCTCACGCCGCGGCGACTCTTGGATTTTCGACTCCCAAAGCAATGGAAGCGAGGAACCATCTCGATTCAATTCCTCCACATTCTTCAGAATAGCGCCTGCTGGAGTAGTCGTCACGAACGAGAAATGAGTCTCAGAAGAAGCCGGCCCGCGACACCAGACGCGCGGAGCGCGCAAGTCGCTCGGCTTAGTGATTTCGTGCAACGAATATTTTTTTTTCAGACTGTCGCTTTCACTCGTGACGTCGCTGGTGAACTCGTACAAGGGACGATCAGTGGGCCGCGTGAGGTAACGAAGCCCGTATAGCGAACGGCCCGACTCGCCGTCGTATTCGGAATCGCGCGGACTCTTTCCCAGCCAGACTTCAACACCCATGACGCTGAGCCTTTTCGGGGCCATGCGGCTCAATTTCGCGGAGTCGGCGCGGAGTTCGGGCTCATTGCGAGCCGCCATGTCGGAAGCCGCGAGATCCTGATCAGTGCGCACTGCCAATCTGAAATCATAGTAGCCCGAAGCAACATCCCATTCGGTGAGCGAAGGCAACGCACCACGGCCAGGGGCCAACCAGTCGGCGAATCGCTGAGCTTCTAATGCAGAAATGTCCGTCACCGGGAAGTCGTTGCGGACTTTCCAGCCACGCTCATCCTCTTTTCGGTCTACGTCTAATTCTTTCGGCGGCTTGTCCTCGAAATCCGGTTGCTTCAATGCGAACTCATCGAACTCCGCGTTCGAGACCGGACGCTCCATGACATAAAAGGAAGACATCCCGCGTAAGTCATCTGGGAACTGCTTGCTGAGTTCCGGACTCACGACAACGAGACTGAACGTCACCGAGCGCCGTGCCGGATTACCAATCGTGCGTTCCAGAGGAGTGGCGAAGAACCGTTCCCCGACTTTGTGGAGGCGCGCCCGGTCTGGGATCCGAAATCCTCCCTCGTTGTCCGCGAGCGGCTTCGGCAACCACGGTTGAGGCTTGCTGACCTTGAGAGTTAAGGGCAACTCCAGCGGCGCCGCCTGCGAAGGAATCGTGGCCCGCAGAGTCAACGAATGCTCGTCCGCTAACGTGTTGGGATCGGGAATGTCGAGCGTCAAAATACAGGATTGATCACCGGTACCACTGGAACGCTGCAACTCCAGGCCATCGACTGTTGGAGTCACTTCGAAGTTCACATCCGCCTCAGGCGCGTCGCTGATTTTCCACAGCAGTCGCTTCTTCCCACCGGCGATGATCTCAAGCGGCCCGTCCGGCAGTTTTTCCCATTGATCCGTCCCAACGTCGACTCGCAATGAGGCAGTCGGTGTTTTCAGGGGCGGACGAGTCAACAGGAAACCTGCCACGCCACTGACTGCAATCACCGTCGCCACCAAGTACGTTCGCCATCCTGTTTGGGGTACGGGAGTCGGTGTGGTAGATGCTCCCCCCAAGACACCGGTGTCCCCTTTGAGGATCGCCTTGCCATCAGGTGAGTCCGACGGGAAATCCGCCAAGAAGCGTTGGCAAACTTCTTCCATGCTGGCTGGACGCTTTGCCGGATCTTTCTCCAGACACTGTCGAACCAATTCTTCGATCGCAGGCGGATAACTTCGGTCGGGTGCTCTGGCCTGAAACGGCGGGGGCGGGGCACTGCTGATTGCTCGCAAACATTCGGCCAGCGCGAGGTGCGAACTGTCCTCCTGCGGAAATGGGACGCCGCCTGTCAGCAACTGATAGAGCATGATCCCAAAGGCATAGATATCGGTTTGCGTGGTGGCTTGAGGGACGCGGCCCAAGAGTTCCGGAGCCATATATTCCACCGTACCGGCCCCGGTCATCGTCCGATTGGCCATCGTTCCCGTCGCGTCCAACTTGGCGGCAATCCCGAAATCCAGCAGAACGAACTTCCCGACCGCGCTGGCCGACGCTCCCCGCGCGGTCGAACGTTTCAGGATCACATTCCGCGGCTTCAAGTCCCGGTGGATCAGGCTTTCGGCATGAGCATGAATCAACGCGTCGCCGACTTCTTGCACGAACTTGCGGATCAGATACCCCGGAAGATTGCGCTCGTACGCTCCCAGCAGTGCCTCCAAATTCTGGCCATTGAGGAACTCCATGACCATGAACGCCAGGCCGCCCTCATTGCCATAGTCCGTGACTTGCACAACGTGATCGTGCTGAACCTGGCCGGCGAGAACGGCCTCTTTCTTCAGCTCCCGCAGCGATGTGCCGACTTTGACCGCCACGACTCTCTCGAACCGGATATCCATCGCGCGATAGACGGCACCAAAGCCTCCGCGGTCGATGAACTTTTCCAATCGATAACGATCGCCCAAAGTTCGCCCGACGAGGCCTTGCAGTTCATCCGCGTTGACTTCACCGATTGACATAAGCGACTTTCCGTAACGGCCACCAGCCGGTAGGCTGACTCCACCGCTCGATCATAACTTTCGGAGCGCCCTTTGGGAGTGCTGTGGCTGGACACAGCCAAAACCGCTGTGAAACTTTATCCTTGGAGAACACTGCGGCACGACACAATACCTTTGCTCCAGAAAGTCGTCCCGCGATAATTCCCAAGCACCATCAGGCGGAGCAGTCCCAAGGGGCATTTGAGTCTCGCCCTTCCAAGTGAGAGCCAGGTATGGCGACCGCAAAGTTGTGTTATGTGCTCGGCACACAAACCGTGGAATGGCCACTGGACGGCGACCAATTGACCATTGGCCGCTTGCCGCCAGTGCAGTTGATTCTGCCCGAATGGATCACGGGGATTTCACGCCATCATGCCACGTTGCGGAAGAAGAATGACTCGTGGTGGCTGGACGATGCGGCAAGTCGCTACGGCACGTTCCTTAATGGGCAGCGAATTCAATCTGCCGAACTGCACGACGGAGACATGATCCAACTCGGCGACTTCGCGATACGATTTCTCGCATGTGCAACCGCTAGGGTGCTTCAAACAATGTCGCCGGAAAGCGGGGAGATTGTCGACCCGGCGGTTTCCGCCACAGATTTAATCAACCCGCCGCCCAATGTCTCCGTGGCCGACCGCGGGCCGACAAATGTCACCCTGCGGATCAATTTGGACAATTTGCAAGTTTCATCGGGAGTGGCCGAGACGGCATTCCCCGGCGTTGCGGAACGAACCAGTCCAAAACCTCCACCGGTTTCATTGCGAACTGAAACACGCGCGTTCGGTCCGGACCAAGCTTGGGCGGTCGCGCTTTTCAGCGACGTGGGTCGAGCTCTGCAAGTCAGCACAGACCTCAACGAGATGTTCGGGGAGCTGCTCTCGCTGCTCTTCACCCATGTGCCGGCAGAACGCGGATTGATTGGCCTGCTCGATTCCGCGGGAGTGGAGATCGTGCCGCGAGTTACTCGTTCGGCGACAGCGCAGCCCGGCCAACCGTTCGAACTCAGCCGCACGATCTTGCGAACGGCAATTGACTCGCGAACGGCACTGCTGGTCGAAGATACCGTCAACGACGAACGTTTTCGCCAGGCCGTCAGTATTCGGCGTTTGGCCATTCATTCGGCGATGTGCATTCCACTGTACCACGAGGGGCGAGTCAGCGGCGTCTTATATCTGGACACGCAGGATCCGATGGAGCCGTTTCGGCAGCGGCATTTGGAAATTGCCACCGCGGTAGCATTGTTCATGGCGGTTGCCGTCGAGCAGTTTTATCTGCGCGAACGAGCTCGCGAAGAAGAAAATAAACGACAGCGATTGGCACGGTACAGTTCGCCAACAGTTGTCGAGCGCATTTTGCGAGCCGGAGACGACGGTCTCATGTTGGCCGACAAGGAAAACGTGACCATCCTATTTACCGACTTGTCCGGCTTCACATCCCTGAGCGAAAAACTGCCGCCTGACAAGGTCGTCGAGCTACTCAATTCCGTTTTCACGCGATTGACCGACACGGTGTTTCGTCACCAAGGGACTCTCGACAAATTCATTGGTGATGGCATGTTGGCCTTTTTTGGGGCACCGCTTCCACAACCCGACCACGCGCTGCGGGCGGTGCGAGCCGCCTGGGAGATGCTCGCCGCCATCGCCGCGCTGAATCACGAAAACCCCGAAAGTCCGCCGATTGCCGTGCGTATTGGAATAAACTCCGGCCCCGTCGTCGTGGGTGACATCGGCAGTCTGACACGCAAAGAGTACACCGTGATCGGCGACACTGTGAATGTCGCCAGCCGCTTGGAATCGACCGTCGCCGCGGCCAACCAGATCGCCATTGGCCCCGCGACCTTCGAGTCCGTCCGTCTCGAATTCGATTGCCAACCTCTGGAGCCTGTCCGGCTCAAAGGAAAATCCGAGCCGATCCAGCCATACCGAGTCCTCGGCCCGCAGCGGCCAGAGAGTTAATCCGGGTGGCCCCACACCAACCCGACCGCCAGCGAGGCCCGCATCACGCCTCGCTGGCGCGTCGGGTTGGTGTGTGATACCGTGCCGTTCGCTGTCAGGTTTTGTCCGTTGCTTTTGTTCATCACAGATAATTCGTGGCCCTGGGGCCTTGCATTTTTGTTGGCGCCGGCCACTATCTGGCACCACCTGCTCAGTGATGGGTAGGCGAGTCGCTCTGCGACTCGCATTCAAAACGGTGACTCGCGTTCGCGGCGGTTTCAGGCGGGTGACGGTTCAATTCGATACCGGCTCCCCCATCAGGCTCCAGTGCGGGCAACGTCCGCTTGCAGGTCACGCTCGATCACCCTTCGATCCACCCCGTGACGGTCAACTACACAACTGCCGTCGACACGTCGCAGCCCGCCGCCAACCAAGGCACCACAACCGACTTCGGCCCCAGCGAGCTGGAAAGCTGATTCAGCAAGACCTCGGCGATGCACGCATCAAGTGGCTCGCGGATGCTCCGAACGAGTCCGAACGTGAAATCCGTTCCAAGTCGCCGATGCTGCGTTACAAGAACGAAATGGGCCAGGCTGACTTCCATGCTCTGCGTCACACCTATCTTTCGCGCTTGGGACGATCTGGCGTCTCGGCCAAAGCGATGCAGAAGCTTGCTCGTCATTCAACCGTTGAACTGACCATCGGCCGCTACACCCACGCTAACCTCAACGACCTTGGTGCCGCCGTTCAGCAGATGGCACCACCCCTCGCGTTTGACCTGTCCTCAACGACGAACCGGCTTTCGTCGGACTGTCATCGTCCAAGCAGCGGCGGGATATTGCTCGCGGCGAAGAATTCTCTAGG
>JAYVSP010000481.1:0-8483 GCA_043775215.1 Planctomyces sp.
TACCGTTTTCGACGCCATCAAACCCAGGGCGTTGCCCTGGGCTGCCGAGTCTTGGCCCGTTGGGCCAGAACCACACTCGCGATTCGTCCGGGGGCTGACACCGGCGGCTAGCGCCTTGCCGCTCACTCGCACGAACCCACGTTTGTAGACCTGACGACGCACTAGCCCACGATTCGTCGGGAGTAATCGTGGGCTAGCTGACGTCGCCAATTCTTGGCCTGAGGCAGCACTACTGCAACGCGACCAGATTATCAATCAGGTTTTTCTCGGCGAAAACCATGTCGCGCAATCTTGCTTCCATTTGATAGAGCGAGGCATGGGACGAGGGTTGGTTGTTCTTGGCCAAGTTGTCAATGATCCGAACCAAGGATCTGAATTGTGGCGAACTGTTCATCATGTCGGCCATGACTTGATGCGCCAAGGGCGAGAGCGTGTTGTTCGTCTGCACGTTGAAGGTGCCCGGAGCAGCGATGGCCGCAATCATGTCCCCGGCAATTGACTGCGGCGTTGTTTCGTAGGTGTTGTCGAGATATGCATCAATTTGACTCACAAAATCGGCTGAGGCGACGTGCGTCGGGCCGCGGCCGCTGCGTAGTCGCATCACGTTGTCGAAATTGTAGTCGGCGATGCGGTTGCCGGCGCTGACACCTTCGGTGGCGTCAAAACGATAGTGAATGCCCAGGAAAATCCGGCTGGCGGCGTTCTCCGCAGCCGCCTGGCTGAAGGTGTCGAAGTGCCTTGGTTCCATTCCGCGTACATGGTCCAGGACGAGGTCCGGGATCAGCTCATGAATGTCCGTCGTCAGGCCATTGAGCTCGTCGGAAATGAAAGTAAACGGAATGCTAAAGCTGATGTCATCGGTTTGGTAGAAGTCCTGCATGGTCTTGAAGGCCGCGCCGCCGAAGGTGGCGTGCCCAGAAACATACGCGGGGAACGGCGGAGTGAAGTTGATATCCTCACCCGGTGCCGGGTTGCTTTTCGGAGCACCCAGTGGGGACCAGGTTGCATCCCCCACAGTGTTGTCATTGCCGTCCGCATCGCCCCGACGAATGGCGACGATTGGCCGCCAGAAGTCGTCGCGGTACTTGACGCCCCAACTCACGATGCCAGCGTCGGCCATGCCGATGTTGATCAAAGCAAACATCCGAGCATTTTGAGCGACGGTGTTGTGTTCCTGTTTGGCAATGACTTGAGCGATCTGATTGTAAAGCCGCGGGGGATCTCCCAGACCACGCGCCACGTCGTAGCCCCAGTAAATGCCAATCTCCGTCTGATCTGTGGTCCGTTCCGTGCTCAACTCCTCGCCCAACATTTTTGCTTGAACATAAGCTTCCGTATATTCCATCGTGTTCAAACTCGGTACCGCCCGAACTGGGATCGCGTCGGTGCTGGGAATGCCAAACGTGGTGACACCGCCCCAAGCGGGAGTCAAGTAAGGCTGGCCGGGATTGAGCGGGTCAACTTGGTGGTGGCCGGGTAGTCCGTCCTCGGTATAGACCCCAGCGATTTGCGAGCCGTCGTTGGTTCGGGCCGCGAGGATTTGGGAAGCGACGTAAGTACCGACGTTGATTCCCCGCGTTTCAAAGGTTCCGTTCGGCACTCGCGCGAGTGTTGTCGCGAGTTTGGCGTCAATGAATGCCTGCTGATGCGGATACATCGCCACCAAAGTATCGTGCCCCGCTTTGGCGATGGCTGCGACATCCGAGGCGTTTGTGGAATTCGGAGCCTGAACCAGATAAGGATTGTAAGTCCGCCGGATTGAGTTCCAGGCATCGAACATCGCCGCATGCTCGATCGCCAAGGCTCGGCTTGATGCTGTCGGCCCGACTTGGTCATTGACGACACCACCGCTGTAGGAAATGCGGTTCACTTCAATCGCAACCGAGTTCCACTCCAAAATCGGATCGATCGTTTGCACGATACGCTCTTCAAGCGATTCAATCGGTGGGACGAACACGAAGCCTTTGCGACATTTCTTGCGGCGAACGACTGGCATTGCGGCTTCTCCAACTAATGAGTGAGTGGCCAGTGAGTGCTTGAGGGGCTGACTGATGACGCCCAGTTTGTTCAACCCTCTGAATCGGCAATAATTGCCTGTGGGCCTAAAATATTTGTGGGTTGTCCGTGTGACTGTCGCGGGCGGAATATCTGACACGTGGGGCATTGGCGAGATGTCAGTCACCGCAGAATAGGGGATTTGCGGAAATTGGCGGCCTTGGCCTCAGGAGAATGCAAAACCGCGTGTTCTGGAATTCGCGGTACGTAACTCAAATCAACGAAGCCACTTGAGCCTATCAAACTAACCTCGGTGGAGCCGGCTTTTTGCACCGATAAGCTCTATAGCGCGGCGGAGCCGCATCCAAATGTAGCCACGTTCGCCAGAACGTGGGTGCTCCTGCAATTCGCCCACGCTCTGGCGAGCGTGGCTACGAAATCCGCGAGGGAAAACAACGCCTTCGGCGATAACGATGTGGGGCGATTTCGTCAGAGGCGTTTGAGCAACTCGACCTCGGGCAATAGCTGCGAGGAGGGTGCGTCCGACGGATTTTGCTCTGCCTCCCAATAGGCGTGCCAGTCGGCCCACGGCAGCGCATGTTCTCGATAGACAATCGCGGCCAGCGGCAACGGCGGTAATCCCGCCGCGCGAGCTAACGAACGCGGCCGAGGCGTGATCATCGGACGGTCCTCCATCGCGTAATGGACTTCCGACTCATAGTGCCAATGCGGCCAAACGACCAGGCCAGTCGCGGCGATGTCGTAGGGATGTGACACGAGCATCGCGGGCCGTTCATTCGGAGCAGGGGTCGCTCCGGGTTGCAGACGGGACACCGGGAGTGGCGGCGCGGCGAGTTGGCTTTCGATCTGCTCACGCACTAGGTCGACTGACCCCAGCTTGTAGAGACCCGCCAGCGCGTTGCGAAACACCGCGCGATCGGCATCGGACAAGTGTCTCAGCCAACCGGGATCGGTCACGCCGGCGATGAGCCAACCGGATTGTTCGGCAAATTCGAGGCGGAGCGTTTCGTCGGGATGGCCGCCATTGCTAAGCAAGATTGAGATGCGATTAGTTGCCAGTTCAACATCGGCGATGCTCAGAGGCCGTTCGCGGAAGGTCTGGCTTTCGCGCAGCAGGCCGATCAATTCGCGATCGAAGAAGTGTCGCAGTCGCTCGGTTTCGAGGCTCAGCTTCTCGGCGTACCGAGCCTGCTTGTTGATGTTGGGATCTTGACTGGTCTGGCGTGCAGCGCGGCGGCGACGAGCAAACAGCTTGGGGATGGTCCCCGAATGGAATCCGGGCCGCAGCAGCCACAGTAAAGTCTCGCCGTGGTGGCCGATGGGGACCGGCCCCAGGTTGTGCGAACGGTTGGCCGCGTACAGTTTCCAGTTCTCTTTCAGTTCCCAAGCGAGGAACCCAAAGATGCCGGGAATACCCCAGACCACGGTGGCCATCACCAAGTTTGCAGTCTCGATCGACATTGGCGTCACGCGCAGCATGATGCTGGCCAGGAATGACGGGACCGTGCCGGGGTGACTCGTGTAGGCCAGCGGCAGCAGCAATTTGTGAGAAACCGTGACCACCGGAAAATGTTTGATCGGGTTGATCTGCGGCTCAATGAGCAGTGTCACGCAGAAGCGAATCACGCCATGAACGAAAGCCCATGCTAGGCCGAGCACCGCTTTGAAACCGAGCACGATGGCAGACTCACCGCTGCGGAATCGCAGCCATTCATCGACCGCGTAAAGCACTCGTTCGAGGCCATCCATCAGCCAGTGGAAGGCCTCGACGATTAAGGTGAACAGGCCTACTACCAAATGCGTGCGGATGCGATACCACATGCGGGAGAAAAACTCGCGAGTTAGTTCTTCTGTGTCGCGTCCCACGCGGGAGTTCAGCACCAGTAACGCGACCAGAAAGATCGCCAACCCCCACCAGTGATTGAGCGACTGGTAGGCACCGACGGCGGGCAACAGCTTCCACAGCACGGCGGTCGCCAGCAGCGGTGCGAAAAGGAACCGGCGAAAGAGCATCATCGGGAAGCTCTTCAGCAGCCATTCGACCAGAGGAAACTTGACAATCCGGCGTGGCAGCTTCACAAACGCGATCTTCACGATTTTCCACAGCCGCTTCAGAAACCAAACGACGGCATATCGGAACTTCGGAATGTGCAGCAATGCGAAGATGAAACAACTCAGCCACAACAAGTGCCAGTGGCTGTAGACCAAATAGTGCCGCGCAGCCGGGTGATTTGTCAGTGCTTCGGCGGCCGCACCGTGATCACCGGCGACTAGCGCCGTGCTGCTCACAGGAGATGCCGCGGCTACGTGAGCTTCGTCGGTCGCGCTGTGCCCCACCACGTGATGGGCGACTTCCTCCAGGGCCATCAGCGTCAGGAACGCCAGACCCAATGGAAGCGCGAGATATTTGGTGACTACGCGGCCTTTCGGAATGCCATAAGCCAGCGAAGTCAATCGCTGCATCCACCGTAGATAGAACGGACCGCGCTGATAGACGCCATCGAGCCGATCGGCCAGCCGTTTGTCCGCGCGGAGCAGCGGATCGCCAGCGACGAACTCGCGCGCATCGGCCAGATCGGACATCTTGAGCTGATTGCGGGCGATCGTGTCGCGCAGGACACCCAGAGTCAGGAAGCCTCGCTCCACGACACGGTCCAACAATTCATGCATCACTTTGTGAAAGGCAACTCGTTCGACGACGCTGTTCGGAATGAATCCCGCTTCGGTCAGCGAATCGGCGACGAGCGGTTCGAGGCGTTTGCGCAGAATCTGACCGGCCGCATCCGCCGCGGCATGAACCAATTCGCTCAGTTCCCGACGGCCCTCGGCGTCGATCTGCACAACCGGCACGCGCAGAGCCGCGCTGCGCAGGTGCTTCGACATCATCACCGCACGCTGATTGAAGAGCGGCCGTTTCAGCGGTTGCTTCCGCAGACTCGTCGCCCATCGGAACAAATCGACCTTGTAGATTTCCTGTTCGTGATCGAGGCAGACCTGCTGCAGGTCGTACAGCAACCGAGCATTCGCATTCCAGAAGCCGCGTCGCGCGGCGGGCAGCAATCGCGCACACATCGTCAGCCACGGCCGGACGTCATCGTCCGTCAGTTCAAGCGCCACCTGAAGCCGCAGGACGAGATATTCGATCTCGCGCATCAGTTCGTTGCGAGCCTCACGCATTTGATCAAGCGGTGCGACGTCGATGGCCTGCCGCCGCACGAGAGCCGCGCGGACGTTATTCCCTTCTACACGCAGGCGTTTCGCGCGACGAACGAGCGCGGCGTACTTGCGCGGCGAACGCGAGGCCAGACTGATCGGCGAGCCTTCCAGCAATGTCTCTTCAACCGCCGACGGAGATGGTAATGTGGCCACGGCCGCGTTGGGAGCGAGGTCACCGGGCCGAGTTGCCTCCAGAATCGCCGCGGCATCGCAATCGGCGCCGATCGCGCGTCGGACCGCTTCGTCACTGTCGAGTGACGGGAAATACAGCGGCAACAGTGCCGGAGCGAACGCCTGCAGTTCGTAGTAGACCGCAACGAACTCGGCGTACACCTGACGCAGATCGTCGGGGCGCGGCAACATCTGCTCGGACTTGAGCACCGAGCGAATCTCGTCGAACTGTGTCTGACCCAAAGCCTCAATGCGTTGTCGCAGTTCGGCGACAGTCATGCGCCCGGACGCGACTTGCAGCCCCAACTCCAAGTCGATGCGGGCATGAAACAGCAACCGCCAGTAGTAGCGCAACAAATCCTCGCGAGAAAACTTCTCCAGCCGATCTTCTTCGGGCCGCGCGATCAGAATTAGCCGCTGCGGCAGGAAAGCGTTGTCATCAACCCCCAGCTCATCCCGCGCGACAAACCACAGCAGCCGGTCACGATCGACGACACACGACTTGCGATGCGGAGGCGGCACCCACGGACTGGCGATCTCCAGTTCATTTTGCAGCACGCGGCGGACCACGCGCGGCAACACGAAATACGCGCCGGGATTTCGCTCGCGAAACAGCCGCTCGACCTCGACCACCCACTGCGGCGAGCGCGGCACCGCCGCCACAGGCGTCTGAGAATCGAGGGCCGTTGTCTCCGTCACGTCATCCACCTCAACAATCAACGATCCTTGTTCATCAATCGTTACTCTTCGGTAGAGCTGGGATGACCGATTGATGAACAAGGATCGTTGATTGTTGAGGTGCGGTTACGTCGCCACAAGGCACCCCTCTTTCGACAGGGGACACGGGGTCGGTGGAGCGATATTCTTTTGCCAAGCTCTTGGGTAAATTTGATCACATTCCAAACCTCAGGAGGAACACATCATGGACTGGAAAGTGATTCTGGTCATTATCGGTTTTTGCGTCGGAGGCTGGTGGTTGGGCAAACTGATGACCGGCTCCGGCCGAAACATGGACGACGGCGGCGGGTAGGAGCGGAACAGTGTGCCTCGTCGTTCCGTTCGTTCGTTTTGAATCCTCTGCATCCAGAGACACGAATCATGACCGTGAGTCGCCGTCAAGCGTCTGGCATCACGCTGTCGAATTGTTGGTGATGATTGCCGCCGTGCAGTCAGCGTGGGAGTCGCAATGCAAAAACAATCTCAAACAACTCGGCCAGGGATTCCTCAACTATGCAGTGACCGCGAAAAGTCTCCCACCACACGCTGGTACTGGTGGCGCTAACCTGACGACGAATAGGGAGCAACTGAGTGGTATTGTCATGACATTGCCCTATTTCGATCAGGGACCATTGTGGAAGAAGTTTTCGCCAAGTCAGGGTGAAGGGCCAACGCGGCCCGCGCTGGCCGAATGACTCGTTGACGACATCCGAGATCACACCTAGACTCCGCTGCCCACACGGGGTGTAGCTCAGCCTGGCTAGAGCGCTTGGTTTGGGACCAAGAAGTCGCAGGTTCAAATCCTGTCACCCCGACTTGACCTAAAGCTTTGCCGAATCACAGATTGTGATTACCTGTCGAAACCGAAAAGTGATAAAAACGTGGCCCACTACCACATTTTTTACCACAATTCGGTTGGGCAGCGCGGTGTAACCCTTGAACTGATTCCTCAGTTTCAAAGGAGCTACTGCGATGTCCGTCTCGAAAAAGCCCGCATACCTGTTGCACAAGGCGACTGGCCAAGCCCGCGTCCGTGTCAACGGGAAAGACGTCTATCTCGGTCGATACGGCTCGCCTGAGTCCCGCGAGAAATACGACGACTTGATCCGAGAGTTCTTTCGATCGTGCAACCTGGATCAGTACCGGATGACGCTCGACGACTTGACGATTCAGTACCTCGACTTTGCCTTGACGTACTACGTCAAGAATGGGCAAGCCACATCCGAAGTGGATTGCATCCGTTACGCACTTCGGCCGCTGGTGAAGTTGTTTGGCACTCGACGCTGTCGAGACTTCGGCCCGCTGTTGCTCAAGCAATATCGCGATGAACTGATCCGATTGAATCTGGCACGCAAGACGATCAACGGAGCCGTGGAACGCATCCGCCGAATGTTCCGCTGGGCGGTTGGGAATGAAATTCTCCCCGCTGAATTGCATCAAGCGCTTGCCGCCGTGTCCGGCCTACGTGCTGGACGTTCGGCAGCGAGGGAATCCGCTCCCGTGCAACCAGTCCGTGAGGCGATCGTCAACGCGACCATCGACCACCTGCCCGACGTTGTGGCCGCGATGGTCAGGCTGCAAATGCTCACTGGATGCCGACCGGGAGAACTGTGCTCGATGCGACCATGTGACGTGACCTTTCAATCGAACGGCGTGTGGGTCTATCGACCAGAACATCATAAGACCGAACATCATGGCAAAGACCGACGCATCTTCGTTGGCCCGGAAGGGCAAGCTGTACTCCGGCCGTACTTGGACCGCGACGCCGAAGCGTATTGCTTCTCGCCGACTGAGGCCGTCGAGCAACAGAACACCGCGAAGCGATCGGCCCGCAAGTCGCCGATGACTCCCAGCCAAACCGCACGACAGCCGAAGCCGGACGGAAAACGGCGACCGCGCGAACGGTACGACAAAAACGGCTACTGCCGAGCCATCGTCCGCGCCTGCGAAATGGCGTTCGATATGCCCGCCGAACTGCGGAAGATTCCCCGGAACATCGCCGCCGCTGAACGCGAGCGACTCCAGAAGCTGGCCGCTGAATGGCGAGCGAAAAACTGCTGGAGTCCAAATCAACTCCGCCACACTCGCGCGACTCGCATCAGGGAGAAATACGGCATCGAAGCTGCGGCCACGGTACTCGGTCACAGCGATCCGCGTGTCACCGAGATTTACGCCGAGCGTGATTTTGAAATGGCGGCGAGAATCATGCGGGAAGTCGGATAGACTGCTCGAATCGCGGGCTAGGTTAGCTCCCGAAGAGCCGAATGGAAGCGGGCAGGTTGCTCGTGGAAGCCTGCAACGCTGGAGCACTCGATGCCACGGCCCGCGCCATCGCCGCCGACGAAATGGCTTTCCAGTGGGGG
>JAYVSP010000482.1:0-16144 GCA_043775215.1 Planctomyces sp.
CGGATTGCCTTCCAACCGCAGGTTATCCAGGAAGAAGGTCGCGGCGACATCGGCCTGACTGACGAAGCCAATTGGATTGAACTCGCGTATTGGTCGGCCTATCGTGCCACATCCTTAGTTCCAAGAGTCGGCAATGTTGGAAGATGCCATCAAGAAGAACATGGGGGGGACTTGGCTATGCCCTTTGACCCTGAGAAACCGTTCGACGATCTCCCCTTGCTGCCACCCGCAAACGACGTTGAAACAAAAGCGATTCTGAAACGTTGCGTCTCAGCCACGAGAGCTCTCGCAGAACTCAAGGGAGCAGGAGGTCTCATCCCCGATCAGGCGATCCTGATCAACGCCATTCCGTTGCAGGAAGCCAAACTGAGTTCTGAGATTGAGAACATCGTCACCACGCAGGACGAACTCTTCGCGGCGGCCATTGACGAATCAAAAGTCAGCAGTCCGCAAGCGAAAGAAGTTCTGCGCTACCGAACCGCATTGCGAAACGGCTACGAGTCACTGCGAACTTCAAAGCTCGACCTGGCGATGATCCGGCAAGTTTGCAGCACGCTGCGCGGCGAAGAAGTCGCGTTTCGCACGAGGCACGAATCAGGTCTACATTGGCAACGCCACAGTTCGACGAGTCACCTACACGCCACCCACGGGTGGGCGGGGTCTCAACAGCAAGTTGAAAAACCTGGAATCATTCCTCAGTGCGGCCGATGGTCCGGATCCACTGATTCGCATGGCCGTCTCGCACTACCAGTTTGAAGCGATCCACCCCTTCACTGACGGGAATGGGCGAACGGGACGCATTCTCAACATCCTGTATTTACTGTCGGCGCAACTGTTGGAAATCCCCGTGCTGTACCTCAGCCGATACATCATCGCGAACAAGGCCGAGTACTACCGAATGCTGCGTGAAGTCACGGAGAACGGCAACTGGAAGCAGTGGGTGCTGTATATGCTCCAGGGCATCGAAGAGACGGCGGTGTGGACCACCGGACGCATTCGGGCGATTCGGGAACTGTTCGACGCTACCGTCGATCGTTGTCGAAGCGATTTGCCGAAAGTGTATTCCAAGGAACTGATCGAACTGATTTTCCGCCAGCCTTACTGCAAGATCGGCTTCCTTGTGGATGCGGGTATCGCTCAGAGAAAGACGGCCTCGGATTATCTTCAGGCGCTGGAGCAAGCTGGAATTCTCACAGGTGAAAAACGTTGGCGGGACACGGTCTATCGCCATCCGGCGCTGCTCGAACTGCTCGGCGGAGAAAGTGATCATGGGCATGACGTGCCCAGGAAGCCCACGTCACGTATAAAACGAAATGAAAAATGACCATGACGGACTTCTTGTGTCCACGCCGTGAACATGATCGGTCGACGTGTCCCAAGGGAAAATCGTGATCACCGTCCATGAACCCGACCCCGTCCGTTGGGAGCCTGATTTGAAACGGAGAAAACCATGAAGTGCCCCATCTGCAAACACGGCGAGACCACGGCCGGTGCCGCGACCGTCACGTTGGAACCGGGTGGTCTGACGCGGGTGGTCAAGGACGTGCCCGCGCAAGTCTGCGACAACTGCGAGGAAGAATTGGCGGTCGGCTAAGAAAGCGCAGCTCGATGGATCGCTCGCCGCGAAGTGTCACTGGCGATATCGTGATCCGACATGCAGACCACTTCGTTAACACTGCTGGATCGCCTTCGTCAGCCGAACGATCAAGACGCTTGGCGGCGATTCGTTTCACTCTACACGCCACTGTTGATCGCGTGGGGGAAACGACTGGGAATTGATTCCGACGAGACGGACGACTTCGTGCAAGAGGTGCTGCTGCTTTTGCTGGACAAGCTACGCTCATTCGAGCATCGCGGCGTCGGCTCATTTCGCGGCTGGCTGAAGTCGGTCGCAGTCAACAAGAGCCGCGAACGCTTTCGCCGCCGCGCGCCGCCGGGTGCGATCGGAGGTGACGATCAGGGTTGGAGCCAAATCACCAACGCCGACGATCCCACCGGCTTCTGGCAAGTCGAGTATCGCCAGCACTTGGTCGCTCGCGCGCTGCAAGTGATGCAAAACGAATTCGAGCCGAAAACCTGGCAAGCCTGCTGGCAGCGTGTGGTCGAAGAACGTCCCGCCGCCGAGATCGCTGAAACTCTTGGCCTGAGTGAAGCAGCCGTCTATGTCTATTCGGGCCGAGTCCTTCGCCGCCTGCGGGAAGAGCTTCGAGATCTGCTCGATTAAGCGGAAACTGTTCGCTCGCAGCACCAACGCAGGTGCGTTCGCATAGGCCGTGTTGGATGCACGTGCTCACATTCAGGCAGTTTGTTTCCGAACGAAGAATTTGGGAATTCGCTGTTAGGTTTTCATCCGATCGCGCATTTCCTGAGCAGAGGGCCGTTGCGGCCGGCTGGAAATCCCTCGTCGTGAGCGTTTACCAGCTCGTAGTTCACTTCAAATCTTGGAGGCAAAATCATGGTACTGCGATCTTGGTTGCGAAAAGTGCGGTCGTCTTTGCTAGACAGGCGTTGGAGGTGTCGTGGCACTCGGCGACCGCAGCCGGTGGTCCCCGCGCGTGGGGCCGAAGTATTCGAGGTGAGGTCATATCCGACTGCCACCGTCGCGGCGACGGTTACGGGCGGGGTGCTCCACATTGAAGGGACCAAAAAGGCGGACACCATCACGGTGGAACAGACAGGGGATCAACTGGAAATTCACAACGGGAAAAACGTTGTCCAAGTCAAGGTCGGCGGTGCCAGCGTCAATCAAGTCTCGATGTCGCAAGTGCGGCAGATCGAGATCAACGGTCTGGCGGGCAACGACAAGATCCGTCTCGATGGCGTCTCCACCGCGGCGAATATCAACGGCGGCAAGGGGAATGACAAAATCACGGGCGGCGGTGGTGACGACACGCTGACCGGTGGCTTGGGCAAAGATGTGCTCAATGGCGGTGGTGGGATCAACACATTGGTCGAATCGGGCAACGTCAACTTCACCCTGACCGATACGCGTTTGACCGGCAATGGCACGGACACGTTGTCCAATATCACGCAAGCGCAATTAACGGGAGGTCGCGGCAACAACAAGCTGAATGCGTCGGCCTTCTCCGGTAGCGCGATCTTGGAGGGCGGAGGCGGCAAAGACACGCTGAAAGGTGGTGTGACTGCCTTCAACACTCAGAACGACGATGCCGCGACCAGCCAGACAGGACGGGGAATCGCGGGAGATTTCGCAGCCACCACCAACTCGAATTGGGATGGTCCAACGATCTCGCAAGGACACGACGTGCCGCTGCCGCAGCAAAACCCCGATCAGCCGCCGGACAATTGGACTCCGTTCGGGAAGCCCGGTGAGTACGGCGAGGAGACGAAGGTCGTGTTGGAGAAATCGCTTGAGATTGGCAAGGAGATCGCTAAAGAATTACTGAAGAAACAACGCGAATACAGGGGCGTAGTGTTCCCGGGGCTACCTGGACTATTTCTGGATCTCACTGATCCCACTCCTACAGGTATCGATGCCGAGGGGCACGATTGGGACACCATCAATCCCTACACGATTCAATGGACGAAGGATCAAAACACACTCGACCAATTGCATCGTGAAGACAACTACTGGCGTAACTGGGAACAGGAATTGGATCTGTCCAATCCGGGAGATTTCTATAACCCGACGCCAGACAACGATGCTCAGCGCACTCCCGGTTTGTATTTGACGAACTCGCAACATGACGCGAAATTCGGCTATGACGAAAACGGGAATGGAAGGCTCGATCCTGGAGAACCCGGTTACAGTTCGTCCAACTTTAACGAAACTCAAGCCGGGAGCTACGGGGAAAATGGTGTGTTTGGATTCAGCGGGTCCGGTGGGCCATATGCCGGATCAGTTCTGTTCGACAACGGCTCCTACTTCGCTGGCTTGGGGATGCCCGAGACAGGTAACGCGGTCGAGAATCCGCTTGGTGACCTCGGTCAGATTGATGACTACAACACCGGAGACTTCCAGAACTGGGGGACCATCAACGATCCCTTTACCCCAAATTTCTTCAGTAATCTTGGCAGCACGGACAATCGGTCCGAGCCTGCGAGTCCGTTTGGCTACCTCAGTGAGAATGACGTCTACAACACGGGAGACTTCCAGAACTGGGGGAATAGCAACGAACCCTTCTCGCCGGACTTCTTCAGCAATATGGGCAGCACGTCACCGAGCTATCCCGATGGAACGTATCTGGGTACTCAAGACGATACCAGATACTACTCGGGCGGCTATCGCCTCCGTGTGGTTGATCCTAACTCGATCTATCAGCAGCCATCGAATCCCGACACAGATTGGGGCACTTCCGAACTCTCCGAAGACTCGGGTTACGGTGGCTCGTCGAGTGGCGAGTTGATGCAGGCGCGGCAAGAAGCTCAGAACGCCTACCGAGAAGCGCAGAGAATCTACAATTTGCGATACGATTATTGACCGAGAACTAAATCCTCATCCGACGGCGAACGGCTTGCCGTTCGCCGTTTCTCATTTTGAACCAGCGTCGCCGGTCGTGGATAGCAAACGCCGACACTGGACAATGTTGGCTTCGATGGAATGTAATCACGGACGAGCGCTGAGCATTCCGCAAGAGGAATCAGAGGCGGTTGCAGGCTCTTGGTGCAGCGCCCGTTGGGGTCTTGCGAGATATTCATGGAGTTCAGAAGATCTGCTAATCGCCTCAACCATGCGTGAGGACGAATGATGCGGCTAATTCCTTGGCTCGATCGATTGTCGTCTCGGCCCCGCAGCTTGAGGGGAGAACTGCGGCACACCAGAGGTCGGGCTCGACTCCGTTGGCGCGTGGCCGAAGTGGAATCCCTGGAGGATCGCACACAGCCGACGGCGTTCACCTACGTCGCGGAAGACGTGCCGCTTGATGTCCCGCTGCTTGCAAAGACGATCGCGACAATTAATGTTTCGGATGATTTCCTCGTTCACCACGTCATTGTGCAGCTCAATATTGAGCACACCTACGACAGTGATCTGGCTGTGTTCCTGATCTCACCCGATGGAACTCGGGTCGAATTGTTCGCGGAGATTGGCGGCGCCGACGACAATTTCTTCGACACGATTCTGGACGCCCAGGCCGACGAATCAATTGACGCGGCGGTGGCTCCATTTTCCGGAACATTTCGCCCGACAGGTGACCTGTCGGAGTTCATCGGACTGCCGACGCAGGGCGACTGGCAACTTGAAATTACAGACTTCTTTCAAGAGGACTCGGGAACGCTGCTGTCTTGGTCGTTGAACTTGAATGATACGACGTACTCGGCGGTTGACGTCCCTCTGTTCGTCTCCTACGAGTACTTCGGGCCAACGACATCAAGCATCGCCGTCGCGGATGACTTCGTCGTTCAAGACGTCAATGTGGAACTCGACATTGAACACACATTTGACAGAGATCTGGAGGTGTTTTTGATCGCCCCGGACGGGACTCGGATTAAATTGTTCGCGGCGATTGGTAATGACAGAGACAACTTCTTCGCCACGGTCTTGGACCAACAGGCAGATCAATCGATTGCCGATGCGAACGCCCCCTTCACCGGCACGTTTCGCCCCTTGGGAGACTTGTCGGTGTTCATCGGCCAACAGTCATTGGGGGACTGGCAACTGGAGATTACAGACTTATTTCAAGGGGACTCAGGCGCGCTGCTGTCGTGGAATTTGATTCTGGATGACGTTGGTATGGAAGTCGGCGGAACATTGGAGACCGCCCAGTTCGTGACCAATAATCTATCGACGACCGGAGCGATTGATACGAAGTCGGATGTGGACATCTACGCGATCGACTTGGATGTGGGGGCGACGATGACCATCAGTCTGCAGACCCCTAGCAGCGACTTCGATGGATCTCTGCACATCTTCGACAAGTTTGGAAATGAGATCGCGGCGAACATGGATTTTGGTGATTCGCGAGATCCTCGCGTCACGTTCACGGCCATGACATCTGGGGTTTACTTCATTGGGATTTCAAGTGCGGGAAATGAGACGTACAACCCGATTTCAGGCGATTCTGAGGCTGGATCTTCCGATGGCACATATCAACAGTCGAATCACTGGTCCAGCACCATCGCGACCCCTTCGACCGCCTCTTGATTGTTCAAGCTCTGTCGGAAAATGTGCCCGTTGTCAGCGCTGACCCACTGTTCGACCTGTATCCGATCACACGACTCTGGTAGGTATCAGAATGACTTGGAGCTTCGCTCATGTCCAACACGCAACAATTGATTATGACTCGACCCTGTCCTTCGGCTGATGAACTTCAAAATCTCGCGACTGGCAACTTGCCGGACCCTCCAGCGGGGGAAATTGAGTCGCATGTGCTGGAATGCGACGCCTGCCAGCAAGTGACGGCGAGCCTGCGGTTGCAGGACACGTTTGTGGATCAAGTGCGAGAGGCGGCTCGGATCGGCGAGCAGTCAGGCGCGACGCTGGGCACCGATGACGAAGCGCGTGTGCAGCGGATCATTGACCATGTCAGCGGGATGTGGTCAGCCGAGGCCTCGGACGCGACTCAACACACGCCGCTGACGACCACGGACGAGGAACTGCTGCCCGAATTGGCGGGCTGGCTGCAACCGGCCGAGCGTGATGACGAAGTGGGACGACTCGGCGACTTCCGAGTGCTCAAGCTGTTGGGCGCGGGGGGCATGGGAGTCGTGTTTCTGGCCGAGGACACGCAGCTTCAACGGCGACTCGCGCTCAAAACGTTGAAGCCGGAGTTCGCCGCGCGAAAAGATTCTGCCGAGCGGTTCTTGCGAGAAGCTCGCGCGGCGGCGGCGATCAAGCACGAGCATGTCGTCACGATCTATCAAGTCGGCCAAGCCACCGTTGCCGGGCCGAGCGGTCCTGTGATGATTCCGTTCCTCGCGCAAGAGTTGCTCGAAGGAGAATCGCTGGAAGATCGCTTGCGGCGTGCGGACGATCCGCTGTCGATGGCTGAAGTCATCCGCATCGGCCGTGAAATGGTCGAGGGCCTCGCCGCCGCGCACGCGAAGGGGCTGATTCATCGCGACATCAAGCCCGCGAATGTCTGGCTGGAACGTAGCCGTCACGCTCCGCGTGACGAGCCGAACGCTTCAATGACTCCCGGTGAGCACTCAACCACCGACGAGGAACAGACGTCGCTTGTCCATTCGGCTCATCACGCGGAGCGTGATGGCTACGTTGAACAGCCCCGCGTCAAACTCCTCGACTTCGGTCTGGCGCGATCGACGGCAGCGGATTCGCAGCTCACGTCGGCGGGAATGATTCTCGGCACGCCGTCGTACATGGCTCCGGAGCAGGCCAGTGGCGAGGCGGTCGATCATCGCGCGGACCTCTTTAGCCTGGGGGTCGTGCTGTATCGGATGACGACCGGCCAGTTGCCGTTCCCAGGCAAGAACGTGATGGAGACGCTCAAGCGGCTGGCTACTGTGATCCCCGCATCCCCCAGTTCGATCAACCCCACGGTCCCGCGTGAACTGTCGGATTTGATCGACCGCTTGTTGCAGAAAGATCGCGATGCTCGGCCGGCCTCCGCGCGCGAGGTCGCTGCCGAGTTGCGGCGATCCCGTAGCCCAGTCGCTCCGCGACTGGGATTCTCCGAGAGTGACTCAACAACGCAAGTTCTCTCGATACCGAGTTGCGCGGCGGGGAATGCGAGTCGTGGAACGACTCGCCTACGGGGGCTGATCGCCGCAGCGGCGATGTTGTTGCTGGGCGCGGTGTTGTTCGTGCAGACGCGGGGCGGGACATTGAAGATTGAAGCGGGGGACGGGATCGACGCCAGCGTGGTCAAGGAGCAGGTGACGATCCGCGATACCGTGTCCGGAAAAACGTATGAGGTGTCGGTGGGTGAGAACTCGATGCGACCCGGCCAGTATGAGATTGTCCTGCGCGATCCCGCTTCGGGGTTGCAGGTCTCGACCGAGCGGGTGGAGATTCAGCGTGGCGGCAGCACGCCGTTGCGGATCACGTTGGAAACGCAGTTGGCGAGCAAGACCCCCTCACCCCCAGTAACCCGCAGCGTCAGCGAGGGCGAACCGGCGTTGGCGTCGAAGAACCCCTCACCCCCGACCTCTCTCCCCGCCAGTGTTCAGCCAGGGAAAGACAGGGCGGGGCGAGGGGAGAAAGAACAACCGTCAGCCGTCGCGGTGAACGAGCAGGCCGCCTCTGTGTTGACCGGGATGCGAATCGGGCCGGTGCATAACGTGCTGTCGGGGATGATCCCGCGACCGGCGCGGTTGCCGGGGATTGCGCGTTGGCAGGCGGTCACGGCTGGACCTCGAAGCGTTGTCTGGCGTCTGGCCTGGAACAAGCAGGGGCAGATTCTTGCGTTGGAGTCGTATCAATTGCGTGTTCTGAATGCGGAGACGTTGGGGCTTCGCAAGCTGCTTGGGCCGCACGACGGGAACGTGTCCGTCAGCGGCGATGGTCGCTTCACGGCCATTGGAGGTCAAATTCTCCAAGGTGAAGAGTTTGCGCCCGTGCGAGTCTCATCCGCTCCCATCATCAGTCCCGATGGCAAGTGGCTGGCGGGACGGGGCGAGGGTGAGAAGCTGGTGGTCGAGTCTCTCGATGGCACCGTCGTCCGGAAGTTGGACTTCACTGGGCCTTTTCCATACACGTTCTGTTGGAGTCCTGACAGTCGGCGGCTCTGTGCGCCGGAAAAGGATGGCACGACGGTTGGCATTTGGAATCTGGACGGGACCAAGGCCGCCTCGTTTGCGACCGGACACAAGCAAGCGATCGGGGCGATGAGTTGGAGTCCCGACGGAACTTTGCTCGCGACCGCACATACCTATGAGGTTCGGATTGCGAGTGTCAAAGCCGTTGCCACGAAGGCAGACGATCCACAGGCCGCGGATCAAACGCTGGTCATTGAGCCGGCAGGCGGGCCATTCGACTTTGGTCCAATTCACACGCTGGCGTGGAGTCCCGACTCGCAGCGGCTGGCGATTGGAACACAAGGCGACGTGAAGTTTGCAGACCGGAGCGGAAAGGAAATGGCCCGCACCACCACGACTTTTGCTAATTGCCATTCGCTGGCGTGGAGTCCTGACAGTCGGGAATTGGCGGCCGGTCACGAGCACGGGATGGTGGTCTGGACGGCCGATGGTCAGTTCGCGCGGGGAACGTCTCGGCCTCAGAATGAACATGTCGGCAACGTGAATGCGGCGTGGAATCGGCAGGGGACACTCGCGGTGATGTCAGGCGATGGAACGGTGCGGCTGTGGGAGTCCTCCGGTCAGCCCGGCCCGCTGCTCGACGCGCCGGGCACGCGCATTCGCACAATGGCCTGGCATCCCGATGGCAACACGCTGCTGACTCATGCCCACGCACCGGGCGTCTATGTCAACCGCCTCTGGTCCGGCGATGGAAAACCGGGCGAGCGACTGCCGCCGATGCCGGGCTTCCGCTTCCAATGGCACTCCGACGGCAAGCGGCTGGTGTCGTACCATCCCGGTGGAGAGCAGGAGTTCTTCGTGCGCGATCCGGCGAACGAACAGTCCGTCGTCGTGAATGCCAAGACGACAATTCACTCACTCGCCTGCCAGCCGCACGGAAACCTGATTCTCGGCGGCTTGATCAGTGACGATCCGGTGCGTCTGTGGCATGACGATGGCACGCCGGGGCCGGTACTCGAAAACGTCGGTCCGCACCATGCGACGTACGTGGCGTGGCATCCCACCGAGCCAATTTTCGCCGCGAGCATCCACAACAAAGGAATCCGAATCGGCAACGCGGAAGGCAAATGGCTGCAAAGAATCGGTAATGGTGGTTGTGTGGCCTGGAGTCCCGATGGTCGCTGGTTGGCTGCGGAAGACGGTGCCTGGATCTCGCTCCGCGCGGCCGATGGCGGATACGGCACGGTGTATCGCGTTCCCGTCAATGTCGCCGTTGAGGGCGTAGCAATCACGTCGCTGTCTTGGAGTCCCGACAGTCGGTCGCTGGCGATTGGACTGCCGGACCATCGCGTGATCGTGCGCGACCTGTTCGCGGAGGAAACGAAGTGGGTCGCTCAGCATCTGCCGCCGCAACTCAACGCGAAGGGTGAGGTCGGTCGTCACGGCGCGGCGGTCGTGTTCAGCGACGCGGGTGAGTTGCTCCACGTCGCCCACTCCGTCGCCGCCAAGCCGGCCGGTCCCGCGCGAAGCACTGCCGAACCCAAAGTAGCCACGCTCGCCAGAGCGTGGGCCGAGTCACAGACAAACCCACGCTCTGGCGAGCCTGTTGAAAAACGCGATTCACGGAGCCGCGACCGTCAGGGAGCGGACCCGAACGTCGAGAAAACACCGCTTCCTGACGGGCGCGGCTCCAAGCCACCCACCGTTTCAACAGACCGTGGCGAGCGTGGCGACAGCGCACTGCTCGAACGCTACGCCGAACTCGACGGCCTGATCTTCATGCAGGTCGAGACACTGGCGGAACCGGGCAAGACACAGATTCTCAAGCCGTCCGAATTCGTGAAGCTGGTCGCGACGCTTGTTCCACCACCATCGCCATCATTCGACGACGCGCCGCTCGATCAACCAGTCGATCTGCTGGCTCTGGCCGATCCCAAGCCGCAACGCAAACTCATCGACCAGCAGACCTACACCGACATCCGCACGGCGGTCCCGATCCCGCTCGATGGCGAATACGACCTGACCTTCTCCGCCACCGCACCCGCTCAGCCAGAACTGCTCGCGCTGGGATTGTCTTGGCGCGGGCGAGCGTGCGAGTTCTTCGTCAGCCCGCGTCACTCCGGCCTGCAACGAGTCGCTGGCCAACCGAGCGACAAAAACGAAACCAAACTCGACGGCCGACTGGTGTCACCGGGTGAGAAGTTTGAACTCGTCTGCCAGGTCCGTCACGACGGCCTCACGATCCTGCATCGAGGTGAATCGCTGCTCGAATGGCACGGCGATCCCGCCCGCCTCTCTGCTGGCGAAGGACAACCGGGACTCGGCAATCCCCAGCTCACGCTGCGTTGTTCCGAGGGCTGGGCGATTCAGCATTGGACGCTCACCCCGCGCGGACAAGGCATGTCCCCCGCCGCCGCTCTGGCTCGCGCCAACCCCACCGCCGTCCGCCAATTGATTGACGATGGGTTCCAACTCGCAAGCACCATCCGGGTATTCCAGGGGGACGTTCCTGCCGGAACACTGCTCCCAGCCAACGACCAGATCACCGCACTGAGGGGACCGCTGACTCATCGCGCGTTGCAAGCCGCCGGTCAAATGCCGAATCTCGAACTGCTTGGCTTCGGTGGCGGCTATCTCAAGCCCGAGTTCGTGCCGCAACTGAACCAACTCACTCAGGTGACGACGCTGTATCTTCGAGACCTCAATCTTCGCGACGAAGACCTGACCGACCTGACTCTGCACGACAAGCTGCATGGGCTCGATTTGATCGACAACCGACTGACCCTGACCGATGGCCTGCTGGACCAAATCGCCAAAGGTCGTTCCCTGCGGAGCCTTGATCTTGCCGATAATCCCATCCCGGAAGAATCGCTGCTGAAGCTGGATCGTCTGGTGCAACTCGAAGGCTTGGGGCTGGTCAACTGCCAAGTGACCGACCGCGTCCTCGACCGGCTCCAGACCCTCCCGAATCTCAAGGGTCTCAACATCACCGCCACCCCCGCCACCGCCGCCCGGGTGGAAGCCTTCCGCCAAGCCAAACCCAACTGCCAAGTCGAGTGGTCGGAAAAGAAACCGTAGGCGAGTCATTCCATGACTCGCATTCCGCGGTTCGCATTTCTGCCGTTCGCGATTCAAAGCGGCGTTGGGCACACCAGCCGCGACGCACGATCAAATGCGAGTCGTGGGAACGACTCGCCTACATGAAAGCCTTCCGCCAAGCCAAACCCAACTGCCAAGTCGAATGGTCAGAAAAGAAACCGTAGGCGAGTCATTCCATGACTCGCATTCCGAGCGTTCCGAGGCCCACCTCGCGCAATCTCGGTGAAGTGGCTGACTGACGCTGTGGTGTCCTGTCCGATAACGTACCGACGCTCTCGTGGGGCAGGTTTCCAACCTGCCCGGGAAAGGACTGGCAGGTTGGAAACCTGCCCCACGTTTGGAATCAAGTTCTCGGCGATGTCACGGATTCATCAGCTCGACTCTTCGGTCGTCAACAAGATCGCCGCTGGCGAGGTCATCGAACGCCCCGCCAATGTCGTCAAGGAATTGCTGGAAAACAGTCTCGACGCGCTCGCCTCACGCATTGAGATCGACATCGAAGCCGGAGGGGGCGAACTCATTCGCATCGTCGATGACGGCGAGGGGATTCATTCCGACGACTTATTGTTGGCCGTGACCGCTCACGCCACCAGCAAGATCGCGACGGCGGATGACCTCTTCCGCGTGCAGACGATGGGCTTTCGCGGCGAGGCGCTGGCGTCCATCGCTGAAGTCAGCCGGATGCGGATTCGTAGTCGGCGGCCGGACTTGGCAGGCGATACTAACCCGACGCGCGAGCGAGGGCGCGCGACCGAAGACTCCTCGCTGGCGCGTCGGGTTAGTTTGACGGGGTACGAGATTCTTTCCGACTGCGGACGGATCACACCGCCGCAGCCCTGCGGTTGCCCGGTGGGAACGCAGATCGAAGTCCGGCAACTCTTCGCCAACACGCCGGTGCGCCGCAAGTTTTTGAAGTCGGTCGGCACCGAATTCGCGCACATTGCCGAACACTTCTCACGCATCGCGCTCGCGCAGCCGAGGCTGCATCTCGTGCTGCGGCACAACGGCAAAGTCGTGTTCGAGTTGCCGGGCACTCAGCAGTTGCTCGACCGCATTCGGTTGTTGTTGGGGAACGAACTGGCGGACAACTTGATCCCGGTCGAATCAGAATCGCAGGGCGTGCGGATGTGGGGCTACGTCGCCCATCCGTCGGTCAGCAAGAGCACTCGCAAGAGCCAGCATCTGTTCCTCAACGGCCGTTGGATTCAAGACCGCTCGCTGCAACACGCGCTGACCGAAGCCTATCGCGGACTCCTGATGATCGGCCGGCAACCGATCGCGTTTTTGTTTCTCGAAGTCCCCGCCGACATCGTGGACGTCAACGTCCATCCGACGAAGACCGAGGTTCGCTTCGCCGACGGCCAAGCTCTGTTCCGCCAATTGTTGTCGATGCTGCGCACGAAGTTCCTGAGTTTGAATTTTGAATCGCCCATGAATTTGCCGGGCGGCGGCGGGTTCTCTCAAGCTGGGGCGGCACCTCGTCCGCGCGGTGTCGAGCTTCAGGCGTGGTCGCCGATGAACGCAACAAATTTCGGCACTGATTTGTTGCTCTCATTGTGGCTCTTGGTAGCAGTCTCTGGCTGCGAACATGCCGCGGCCCCTGACGCGAATCCGCCTCTGCCGCTCGCGCCTCCTTTGTCCGAGTCCGAGGACGACGCGAAGCCTCAAGTTGTCAGAACCCCGAAGCCGGATGAGGGCCGCCATGATTCCGCCGACCTGCCCGATGACCCCGTAGAGCGAGCCAAGGCGTTGAAACGACAGTTGCCTCCGCGAACTCCGGGGGGCAAATCCATCGGGCCAGGAAACTCAAAGCCCAGCACTGCTGCAGAACGGTTGACGGAAGATGGAGCAGCATCGAACTTGATCGACACGCCCACTCTTCAGGCTTTGAGCGGACTCGTCGATCCGGCCGCCAAGTCAGGACCGGCGACGCCTGAACCAGATTTGGTGAAGCTTAAATTTGTCGGACGCATTCTCCACAAGCCGCCACTGCGCTCCCTGCTGTTCGATGTGACGCTCCACAACCCTCGCGCGGAAACGTGTTGCTACCTCTTGCCGGCTTACATGAGCGAGCCGCCGACAATGGAGACGGACGGCGTCAAGACCTTGGAGATCGTCTCACTCAACGCGAAGGTGATCTTTGGAGAAGTCCACGGAAACGACCGCTTCCAAGCCGTCTGCGTACCGCCCCACAGCGACCTTGTACTCCAGCGGATGCCGATCAAATCGTTCGGAGAGCCAACCAAACGGCCGATTTCGATCGAGGTTGTCTTGGCCCGCACGCTCAGCATCGATCAGCGGCCAGCCGAACGCTGGTACGAATCCTTGAAGCGGCCTGTGAATACGATCGAGGTCGTTGCGAAAGACGGAAGTCGCGTCGGTTTAGACTCTGCCCTAGAGCCACACACATTCGTCGCGAAGGTCAGCGAACCGCAGCGACTCAAGTTGCAAGTGGACCTCGCTGCCGATGAAAATGAATGACAAAATGGGGACGCAGCACAGTGTCGTTGTCGTTTTTTAACGAAGTGTTTTGGAAAGCGCCGACTCTGGTCGTCGCACACAAATGAAGGGGGTTTCCATGTTCTTCATTCGGAATCGTTCGCTGGTTGCGTGGCTTTCGATCATGGTCTTGAGCGGCTTCGTCGCATCGCGTGCGGAAGACAAGAAGGATGAAAAGAAAGCCGACCCGCAGCGCGAGATCAAACTCTTCAACGGGAAGAACCTTGACGGCTGGAAGAACTCCATGTTCGGCGGCGACGGCGAGATCACCGTCGAAGACGGCCAACTCATTCTTGACCGAGGTAACGAATTGACCGGTGTCACTTGGAAAGACGCAAAGACGTTGCCGAAGTTCAACTACGAGATTTCGCTGGAAGCTCAGCGCGTCGAAGGGAGCGACTTCTTTTGCGGGCTGACGTTTCCGATCAAAGACGACCCGTGCAGCCTGATTCTCGGCGGCTGGGGTGGGACGGTTTGCGGAATCTCCAGCCTCGATTTCAAAGACGCTTCGGAAAACGAGACCACGTTGTTTCGCGAATTCAAGAACGGCCAGTGGTACAAAGTTCGGCTGCGAGTTTTGGAGAAGCGGATCACCGCCTGGATCGATGGCAAGGAAATCATCGACGTCGATCTGACCGGCAAAAAGATCGGCATCCGCAGCGAAGTTGATCCGAGCAAGCCGCTGGGCTTTTGCTCGTACAGCACGAAGGCCGCGTTGCGGAACATCGTGCTGAAAGAGCTTGAGCCGCCGAAGTAGCCGCACCTCGCCAGAGTGCGGTTCTCCGGAATCGAGAGCCTCCGTGACTGGTCCGCCCGACCGTAACGATGGTCCGGCCGATTGCCGGAGTCTGGGAAAATTTCTGGACTCGACCGTCGCATTTGCGCCGTCTGATTGGATACCCTGTTCGGCGACTTCGCGAGGCGCGGCTGAGGACGCACGCCTCGCGGACCCACCCCGTTTGTCCCACCTGACTTTCTTCCGGTTGAGCGTTCCGCTTCGGAGGCGGAGTTCACCGACAGCCCTTATTTAAGAGGTGTCGCGATGCGAGCGTTCGGGCATCGTTCCGTGGTTGCGTGTTTGGGTTTGATTGGCTTGTCGACCGGCGCGACGCTGTTCGCCGCCGATCCCGCGACCGATGCGGTCAGCTTTGACAAGCAGGTCCGGCTGATCCTTCAGGCCAATTGCCAAGGCTGCCATCAGCCGGCGAAGGCGGGCGGGCAGTATGTGATGACCGACTTCGCGAAGCTCGTCAAAGGGGGCGAGACCGGGGCGGCGGCTGTCGTGCCCGGCAAGCCGGCGGAAAGTTCGCTCATCCAGCTCATCACGCCCAAGGACGGCAAGGCGGAGATGCCGAAGGGGAAAGCTCCGCTGACGGCGGCCGAGATCGAAATCCTCTCGAAGTGGATCGCTCAAGGGGCGAAGGACGACACGGCGGCCGGGGCGAAGCAGCGCTACGATCAAGATCATCCGCCGGAATACACACGGCCGCCGGTCATCACGTCGCTCGACTTTTCGCCGGACGGACAGACGTTGGCGATCTCTGGTTTCCACGAAGTGCTGTTGGCCAAGGCCGAGACCGGTGAATTGATTGGCCGGTTGGTTGGTCTCTCCGAGCGAATTGAATCGGTGCGGTTCTCGCCGGATGAGGGCGCAGAAAAGGGGTCAGGACTGGGTCAGGACTCATTGATTTGAATTCACGACCGGGACATCGATAGTCGTTCACCGGACGCCCGAGTCGTTCGGTTCGCCGTTGTGACGTGCTTGGGGTTGTGAGTCGATCGGCCATGCGAGTCATGGAATGACTCGCCTACGTTCGATCGGCGCACCGTGCGACACCAGCGAAATGCTTCGGGCCGCGAGTTTTTTATCGACCACTCGTCACCACTCAGGTCAAACGAGTTTCCCTCATTCGCCGATTCGCTTCGCGGC
>JAYVSP010000483.1:0-4119 GCA_043775215.1 Planctomyces sp.
GACGGAGCGTTGTACGTCGTGGACATGTACCGCGCCGTGATCGAGCACCCCGAATGGGTTCCCGACGAATTGAAAAACCGCCCCGACACCTGGCTCGGCAACGACAAGGGACGCATCTATCGCATTCGAGAAATTGATCGAGCTCCATTTCGGCCGAAGAACCACACATACATCCGCCCGGACCTTCCTAAACAAATGGCGAATCCTTTCGTGTGGCTAAACTGGAAAGAGCGCGGATGGTATCGAGCAACCGCGTCACGAATGTTGCACGAGCGTTTGATACGTGAAGGCGAAATCGCATCCCTCCAGTCTCAACTGAAAGAGGTCGCGGGAAGCTTGATTAAAGAAAACGGCGAACATGCCTTCTTTAATGCATCGACGTGCTCGGCGATTTGGACGTCCGCAAAGCTTTCAGAGTTCGTCGGTCCGTTCGATGGACTGAACAACCTTCTATCCGAAGACTCCGATGAACTCTCCCGCGTGATGCTCAGACGACTGACGACGACTGCATTAGACGAATCGGCAGACCGTGCGACTCGTGACCGTTACACAACGGCTGCCTTCCAATTGCTATTTTCTGGATTACAGCGACGCCACTCTGATAAGTCTCCATTTGAATTGCAGGTAGTTCAGACTTGGCAGGCACTCGCGCCATCGTCAGGTGTGAAGACGGCATTGCTCGTCAAGGTGGCGAGCTTTTCCGAAACAATCGACGACCCTTGGCTACGGCTCGCGATGATTGCGTCAGCCGATGAGAAACCGACCGAATTCCTCTTGGAACTCATCCGCGTCGGAGCCTATCGGGTCGCCAGCGGTTCAATGCGTGGTGATGAGGATGGCATCGAAGTCTGGGGTGGCATGGCCGAGTTGTTTTCTGCAATCAGTGAGCAAGTCGGAAAAGCTGGAACTCGGGATGATTTGACACGCGCTGTGGTTATGCTCAGCGAAGCGTCTCTTGATGGTTCGCACTTCTCGCACTTCGGCGGTCATTTCCAAGTCGCCAGTTCCGGGCTTCTCGGGGTTACCAAAGGTCTGTCGCGGCGTCGCGATGAGCTTAACGTGCCGCTCGACAAGATCAGTCCTGAATGCATCGAAGCGCTGGCCAAGATTAGTTCACGCACGATTCTTCTAAGCCATGCAACAGACCCTTCCGAACCGCATCGGTCAGTTCCGAGACGGCAAATCGCGATCCGACTTTTATCGCACCTCAAAGACGAAGCGTCCTTCAAATTCTTGTCTCAGCTCGCAGCCGATGAATCCGATCAAACGCTTCGAATGACCGCTATTGAGTCTTTCGCGTCGTTGCGACGTCCTGAAGTCGAAGCGTGGCTCGTCGAAAAGTATTGCAGCGAGACCCCTGCGATCCGTCGGACAATCTTGTCGTCGTTGATGGCGTCGAAGGAACGGCAGTTGGCGTTGTTGGGGGCGATTGCGGAGGGAAAAATCGCGGCGACCGAGATTGATCCGGTGCGGGCGAAGCAGTTGACGGACGCGAAGGACGAGGCGGTGCGGGAGAAGGCTCGGCAGGTGTTGGCCGCGGCGGCTCCGGCCAGTCGCAAGGAGGTGCTCGAAGCGTATCAGCCGGCCCTGACGCTTAAGGGCGACCCGCAGCGCGGCCGCGAGGTGTTTCAGAAGAATTGCGTGACCTGTCATCGCATCGGAGACCTCGGCGTCAACGTCGCGCCGGATATCTCCGACACGCGCACCAAAAAGCCGGAGCAACTGCTGCTGGACATCCTCGACCCCAACCGAGCCATCGACGCCAACTACTTCGCCTACGCCGTCGTCACCAAAGACGGCAAGGTCGAGTCCGGCGTGATCGCCTCCGAGTCGTCGAACTCGATCACGCTCAAGCAACCCGAAGGCAAAGTTTTGACGTTGCTGCGAACGGACATCGACGAACTTCGCAACACCGGCCTGTCGCTGATGCCCGTCGGCGTCGAGAAGAACATCAACCCGCAACAAATGGCCGACCTGATCTTCTGGCTGAAAAACTGGCGGTACTTGGACGGCAAGGTACCGGCGACCAGCCTGGGCGGAAAATAATTTGGAGTCACTTATGCCTTCTGATACGAATCGCAGGAAAAATACACGCGTTGTGAAGCGTTCAGCTCATCACGCGGAGCGTGATGGCTACGTAGCCGTCACCGCTCCGCGTGACGAGCCGAGCGGGATTACGCGCGGTGATTTTCTGAAATCCGTATGAACTGTGTCGAACTTCTACTGACCAGACACTTGTGGAGTTTCTCCAAGTTGCCCACCGCGTCCATCGGAAGGAAGGGTCAATGCTTGCTTGCGGAGCGGTTCGCCGCCAGAGATCGTGAGCAGTCCGCGAACCGTGGCTGGTCGGAGCGATTTCGTCGCGCGAATCACAACGCCGTTAGCAAAGCACACACCGGCTCCGCGCGGATGCGAACTCGAGATGCCGGGACGATGCGGGTCGTTGATCGCGAACGACAGTTTGTCGAATTCCAAATCGCGCGGTTCCATCCAGCGAATGTCGGAGTTCGCGATTTCGACCAGCAGAATCGTGTCCTCCAAGCCATCCGTAATATCGTCCTTCGTTGTTGAGCCGGCTCCTGGAAACGCCGTCGGCTGGCCCACGACGACGACGTAATTCGTCATCAAAGATGTCCCATGATCCGGCTCGCTGTGACAGTGAAACAAATCGAGATTGATCTGATCCGCCATCGCCAGGTTGGCCGGATCATTCCACGGCTTGCTGAAGTCGTACTTGGCGACAATGTCTCGTTGCTCGATCCACGGCAGGATCAACGCTCGCCAACTATGCATCCGCCGGCCGTGACTGTCGGTCGTGTACGCTGGTGGAAAGCACTTGAAGGTGTCGTGATAGAAGTGCAACGCCATCACCAACTGCTTGAAATGACCTCGGCACTGCGAGCCGCGAGCAGCTTCACGAGCATCCTGAACCATGCGAACAAATAGAAATCCCATCACGACGAAAAAGCCGCCTGCGAAGAGTGCTAACAGCACCCAATTCCTCGGTCGCCGTGGACGAGCATCGACGGGTTGCTGGTCAGAGATTGATCCCGTCATGACTTTGATTCCAGAAGGTGTCAGTTCGGTATCGAGTTGCTTTGACGACCGAACGCCGTGCGATACTCTAAGCCGCCGTTCGCTTTGCCGTCAGTCATTTTGGAAAGGCACCTTCGATGCGCGACTTTGAATATGAAGCTCCGACAACTCTCGCTGCGGCGATTGAGTTGGCGGCCAAACACAATGGCTCGGCCCGAATACTAGCGGGCGGGACCGACTTGATCGACCAGGTCCGAGTCGGCCGATTGACGCCCGATGTGCTGATCGACGTCAAGAAAATCGCCGAACTCAATGTGCTGGAACACGACGCGGCTGGCCTGCGACTTGGAGCAGCCGTGCCGTGTTATCAGATTTACGGGCATTGTGGCATCGTGTCGGACTACGCTGCTCTGGCCGACAGTTGCCGGATCATCGGCGGCGTGCAGATTCAAAGTCGAGCGTCCGTCGGCGGCAATCTGTGCAACTCCGGCCCGGCGGCCGATTCGACTCCGTCGCTGATCGTGCTCGGAGCGGTCGCCGTCATCTCGGGACCGAAGGGAACTCGCACGGTCGCCGTCGAGGATTTCTGCACCGGCCCCGGCAAGAATGTTTTGCAGCCGGGCGAGTTGCTCGTCGAGTTGAAGTTCCCCGCACGGCCGGCCAACAGCGGATCGCATTACCGCCGCTTTATCCCGCGTAATGAAATGGACATCGCCGTCGTCGGCGTCGGAGCCAGCGTGGTCTTGAACGACTCGAAAGACAAATTTGTCTCGGCCCGCATTGCGCTGGGAGCTGTCGCTCCGACCCCGTTGTTCGCGAAAGCCGTCGGCGATGCACTCGCCGGTCAACCGATCAACGACGAAGTCATCGCGAAAGCTGCTGCTGCCGCACGCGCGATTGCAGTCCCGATCGACGACATGCGCGGTACCAAAGAATTCCGCTTGCACATCACCGGCGTGCTGACGGAACGAGTCCTCAAAGCCGCCGTCGCGCGTGCTCGCGGAGAACACGTCGATTGCAAAGTCGGACATTGATCTCTGGTTTCCCTTCGCGGCTTCGCGCCTTCGCGTGAGAAATGATTTC
>JAYVSP010000484.1:0-12496 GCA_043775215.1 Planctomyces sp.
CCGGCGCAGAAATAACTGTCTGGAGTAGCGGAACTCGTGAGAGTTCCGTCCGAAGTCTCACGACTTCGGCTACGACAGTTATTGATGCGCCGGTCCTAAACGCTTTCCTCCGCCTTACTTTTTCCGCTGCATCAAGATCATGAAAATCCTGCTCGCGAATCCGCGCGGCTTTTGTGCCGGGGTCAATATGGCCATCGAATGCCTCGATCAAACCATCGAGATGTTCGGGCCGAACGTTTACGTTTATCACGAGATCGTCCACAACAAATACGTTGTCGAACGGTTCACAAAGCAAGGGGTCAAATTCGTTAACTCTGTCGATGAAGTCCCGAGGGGATCGATGCTGTTGTATTCAGCACATGGCATCTCGCCAGAGATTCGCGAGCGATCGCGCCAACGCCAACTGCAGACAATTGATGCGACCTGTCCGCTCGTCACGAAAGTGCATCTGGAAGCAATCCGCTATGCCAACGACGGCTATCACATCGTGCTAATTGGTCACGAAGGGCACGACGAAGTGATCGGCACAATGGGCGAAGCGCCGCAGAGCATTACGTTGGTCGAGACGCCGGACGAAGTAGACCGGCTGCCATTTCCACATGAGGCCAAGATCGCCTACTTGACGCAAACAACGCTCAGTGTGTCTGAGGCAAATGCCGTGATCGTGCGACTGCGGCAGCGTTATCCGAACATCGCCAGTCCGGCCAAGGAAGATATCTGCTATGCCACCACCAATCGGCAAGAGGCGGTGGCCATGCTGGCAAAAAACGCGGACGTCGTGATCGTGCTGGGCAGCCAGAACAGCTCCAACAGCCAGCGACTGCGGGAAATCGGCCAATCGCTGTGTGGCCGCGCATACTTAATCGACGGCGTGGACGAATTGCCGCTCGGGGAATTTGACGGTTCCGAAACGGTCGTCGTCACGGCCGGAGCCAGTGCTCCGGAAGTGGTCGTCGAAGCCTGCATCGACATGCTCGTCAAACGCTTTGGAGCGGAAGTCGAACACGCCACCGTCCGCGAAGAGCACGTCCACTTCCCGCTGCCGAAGGAACTCCGCCTGCTTCAGGCGGGTTCAATCCACTGATGAGAGGAGTTCGTGATGTCCACGACGTTAACGCATCCGATGATCCCGGGTTTCGCCGGTGATGTCGAGCGATTCACAGCCGAGCAAGGGTTAACGGAAACGGTGTTCTCGCTGTATGCCGAATCTTTCACGCGGCGCGGCGAGTGCGTGTTGAGCTTTACGAGGATGAAGAAGATTCCAACTGGGTGTCGGTCATTTTCGTCATTGAAGGCTGGTCTCTGAGCGTCGAGGACACGCAACCGCTCGACGACGAGTGGTATCAAACACTGGCCGCGCTGATTCCACGAGACACGGTGTGGAGTATTGGGCGTTCCATCGATTGGTTGGAGTAACGATGTCGCCTCGTGAATTCCTCGACTTGGCCATGGAACTGTCGACTCGCGACAACGAAGCGGCCTGACGCTCGGCGGCCAGTCGTGCCTATTATGCGGCCTTTCATGCTGCGCGGGACTTTCTCGACAAACTCGGCTTTGCCATTCGCCGCGGAGATCAAGCGCATGCCGCCGTGTACCGGAGATTATCCAACTCCAAAATCGCGGACATCGATAAAGCCGGTAATCTTCTGATGGATCTCCGCGGAATCCGCAATCACGGAGACTACGATTGGCGACGCCCGTTTGGCATCGTGAACGCTCGGCAGGCCGTGCGCGAGGCGGAACAATTGCTCGCAATTCTTGAAGGGTCACAAGATCAACAGAACCTCGCGACATTGAAAGCCAACATCCGCGCCTACGAACGGGACGTTCTGCGCGACATCACCTGGCGGGCAACTTGATACCACGAATTTCGATGTGGTGTCGCAGCGAAAATCACGAAAATCACCATTCGTCGCTCATTCGTTCCGACTAATCGTCTAACAAGCGAACTCGTGGGGCAGGTTTGTAAGTAACCTGCCCGTGAAATATCGCGGTTTCAACATTTCGTGTTTCACTCAAAATCCGAGTCCGTGTTTGACGGGCAGGTTAAAAACCTGCCCCGCGACTGCGACCTCGCTCATTTGAAGACTAATTGCTGCGACTGGTCCACGGCGAAAAACCGGCTGTACCCGCGATTGCCGCATTGGGATTTGGAATTTCTTTGGGCATTGGGTTTTCCCTCGCCACGTCGTCTTTTCTCACCAAATCCACGTTGTCGCTCCGCCACTCCCGAAAAGCTGAACTATGTTTCCAAAGAACTCCACCGGAGTCGGCCGCCCGCGAAGCGTGTGGACACACCGCCGTGGTCCTTTGAAGGCACAGCCAGTTTTCGTGTTCGGGAGTCATCCATGCCACCTGCCACACTCAGCGGAACTCGATCGGGACGCGGTCTTGAGTCGCCGGCTCAGGACTTTGAAGACCTCAAACGTTGCATTCACGGCAAGCTGGTGGAGAAGCTCGATCTCACGCGGCTCGGCGATTTGCAGGGGGACACTCTCCGCCGTGAGATTCGTTTGGTCGTCGAACACTTGTGCGATACAGAGAATCCACTGCTGAACCGCGCGGAACGAGAACGGCTGATTGAAGAAGTCCTCGACGAGACCTTCGGTTTCGGCCCGCTGGAGATCCTGCTGAAGGAGCCCGGCATCGCGGACATCATGATCAACGGGCCGAAAAACGTGTTCGTCGAAAAGGATGGCCGCATTCAGCGGCACAAGGTGACGTTTCGCAATAACGAACATCTGATTCAAATCATCGACCGGATCGTGTCAAAGGTCGGCCGCCGCATCGACGAGACATCGCCGATGGTCGATGCTCGTTTGCCGGACGGTTCGCGTTTGAACGCCATCATCCCGCCGCTGGCGCTCGACGGACCTTCGCTGACGATTCGCCGTTTCGGGTCGAAACCGCTGTCGCTGGAAGACCTGCTGCGGTTCGGAGCCTTCACGCCTGAGATGGTCATGCTGCTGGAAGGAACGATCAAAGCACGGCTGAACGTGATCATCAGCGGCGGCACCGGTTCTGGTAAGACGACGTTGCTCAATACCCTGTCGAGCTTCATCGGTTCCGACCAACGCATCATCACGATCGAAGACGCCGCCGAGTTGCAGTTGCAGCAGGACCATGTGCTGCGGCTGGAAACTCGGCCGGCCAACGTCGAAGGTCGCGGACAGGTCACAGCGACCGACTTGGTGAAGAATGCTCTGCGTATGCGACCCGACCGCATCATCATCGGCGAGTGCCGCGGCGCAGAATCACTCGACATGTTGCAAGCGATGAACACTGGCCACGAAGGCTCGATGACTACCATCCACGCCAACACACCGCGTGACTCGATCTCCCGTTTGGAAACGTTGATCGCGATGGGCGGCATCGACCTTCCCATCCGCGCCCTGCGTTATCAGTTCGCATCGGCAGTGAACATGATCATACAAGTCAATCGCCTGCAAGGAGGACCGCGCCGCATCACGTCCATCACGGAAGTGTGTGGCATGGAGCAGGACGCGATCGTCATGCAAGAAATCTTCAAGTTCGTTCAAGACGGCATCTCCGAGGAAGGCAAGTCCTTCGGCCACTTCGAAGCCACCGGTGTCCGCCCGACGTTCATGCATAAGCTGGAATCCTCCGGCATTCGTCTGCCTGCCAACTTGTTTGCCGCTCGCCGGCTCGGCGGGAAATGAAACAAGGTTGGGTGGTGGGGCGGTTGGGTGGTGGGAAGAAGACTTCCACAAGTCGTCTCCCCACCGCTCCATCACCCCTCCCCACCGGTTCACAAGGAGTCACCATTATGTCCGTGGGACTTATTTCCTTCGCGGCTTTCGTGTTTGTCTCCGCTTTGATGGGCGGCGTCTATTTGATCACGAAAGACTTTGGCAAGACGTCGGAAGAATCTCGCCTGGAATTGCTTACCGGCCGCCGTCGAGAAGAACCCGAAACGCAATCGCTGATGAAGGGAGGCGACCTCCTCAAGGAGACCAGAAGCGGTGCGTCGAGCATACTGACAAGTCTCAGTCGGAACTTCACAGGATTGTCCGAATACCTGCAGCAGGCCGACTGTCCGCTCAGACCGGAAAAGTTCTTGGCCTTGATTCTCGCGGGACTGGGATTTGGTGCCGCGCTGGGTTGGATCGCGCGGCTCCCCGCTCCGATGTATCCGATCTGTGGATTGGCTGTAGGAAGTCTGCCGGTTCTCTGGGTGTGGTGGAAACGGCGGAGCCGCTGCAAAGCATTCGCCGCGCAGTTGCCCGATGCGATGGCACTGCTCGCACGTGCGTTGCGAGCCGGTCATAGCCTGGCGTCTGCCATGAGCGTGATTGTGGATGAAATGCCGACCCCGATCTCGCTCGAATTCAGCATGGCCTTCGAAGAGCAGAACCTGGGAATTCCAATCGAACGAGCACTTCGCAGTATGCTCAGGCGTATGCCGAATCTCGACCTAAGGTTTTTCGTGACGGCCGTGGCGATTCAGAAACAGGCGGGTGGTGACTTGGCCGAGATTCTCGACAAGATCTCCTACGTGATCCGCGAACGGTTCAAGATCCTCGGCATGGTCGCGGCGTTGACTGCCGAAGGCCGTTTGAGCGGCATCGTCTTGATGGCATTGCCGCTGGGATTGTTCATGGCCGTATATTCATTGAATCCCGATTACGTCGGGTTATTGTTCACCGATCCTCTCGGCCGACAAATGGTCTTGGGAGCGATCGTCATGCAGATCATCGGAGCACTTGTCATCAAGAAGATCGTCAACATCAAGGTTTGAGTTATGAACGTCATGCAGATTCTCCCCTGGGCAATTTTCGGGTGCATCACATGTGTCGTGTTGGGCCTGCTCAGTTTCATGAATGCAAGCAAGTCGCGAGCCGTGGAACGGCTCGACGAACTGCGCGACCCGACGCTGCGCGAGAAGGAAAAACTCAAAGAAAAACACGGCATGGCAGCGGCCCTGGAAAAGGCCGCACCGGCGCTTTCGCAAGCGCTCGCGCCCAAGACCGATATTGAAAAGAATGTTCTGAGGCTCCGGTTGGCGAATGCCGGCTTCAACAACCCCAACGCCCCGTCGATCTACTTGACTCTCAAGCTGATCATGTTTGGCTTCGGACTGCTCAGTGGGATGGGAACCGGCTATGGCCTTTACGGCTTCACGACGAACGGCTGGATGGCCATCGCGATCGGAGGTGGAGTGGGCTTCTACCTTCCCGAAGTCGTGCTGTGGAGCATCAAACGAGGGCGGCAAGAGAAGATCTTCTTGCAACTGCCCGATGCCTTGGATTTGCTCGTCGTTTGTGTCGAAGCGGGCCTGGGCTTAGATGCCGGCATGCGGCGTGTCACCGACGAATTGAGAGAAGGTGGTCCAGAGATTTGCGAGGAATTCGACCGCTGCAACATGCAACTGCAGATGGGAAAACCTCGCCGTGAATGTCTCCGCGAAATGGGCTTGCGCACCGGAGTCGACGATGTCCGCGGACTGGTTGCCACACTGATCAATGCCGAGCGATTTGGATCGTCGATTGGTCCGGCCCTGCGATCCCAGTCAGACAACATGCGGGTCAAGCGGCGTCAGCAGGCGGAAGAGCGCGCTCAAAAGACCGCGGTGCAGATGCTCTTTCCCCTCATTCTGTTCATTTTTCCAGGAATCTTCGTGGTGCTGGTCGGTCCCGCCGCGATCATGATGATGCACAACTTGCTCAAGTAGGCCACAGTTTTGAAGGCTCTCGCCGAGCGCGGGATTGCGTAGGCGACGTCGCTCCCGCGACTCGCATTCATTGAAGTGCCGTCCGTCGCGGCGATGTCGATGCTCCAATCCATCGGCGACGTCGCTCCCGCGACTCGCATTCATTGAAGTCGCTCTCGCCGAGCGCGGGATCGCGCGGATTCTCAACAGCCGGTCGAAAGACCGGCTGTTTCATTTGTTGAGGATCAGCTTCCCATTGCGAGTCAGCTTCAGACGGTACGTCTCGCCGCAATGCAGAATCAGCAATTCCCGATGTCCCTGAAATAACTGCTCGCTGGAATACTGAGGCGCTGGGGAGTGCGGGATAAGAGGTTTTCCAACCTCAGTGCCAGTCATGGCTTCGGGCGATTCGGCATGATTTTCTTGAGGCTGCATTCGATTCGATGCCTATCAAACAGTTGAGCGGCGCGACGAGCCAGATTCCCTGGAAATTCTGCCAATTCAAACATCGGCAGACTTGCGTCCGGCGTGGCGGCGAGTATCTTGCTGCAATTGAGACTCAGTGTCAATAACGACGCCGCTGGTCTCGCCGAGTTAGCCAGCCGTGGTGTGTCGCCCGCCAGCCAGACTCCCCCTAATGGGATTCGTACGAATCCCGCTTTTCCAGGAGTTGCTTCATGTCCCACCGTGCGATGTCGCTGCGTTCCCGTCGTGGTTTTACGCTGATTGAACTGCTGGTTGTGATCGCGATCATTGCGATCTTGATCGCTCTGCTGTTGCCGGCGGTGCAACAAGCGCGCGAGGCCGCCCGCCGCAGTCAGTGCAAGAACAACCTCAAGCAGATCGGCCTCGCGCTGCACAACTACCTCGACGCAAACAAAGTCTTGCCACCCGCGATTTGCCTTCCCAGCGACGATGGTGCGTGGTCCGCTCAGATTCGGCTGTTGGCCTATCTGGAACAGGGCTCGCTCTACAAACAAATTGATTTCAAACAGCATTATTCCAGTCAACCAAGCGTCATCCGCAACAGAGTGGCCACGTATTTGTGTCCGTCGGAAGTGAACGATCGCCAAAGTCTTGAAGATGGGCTGGACCAATATCCGCTCAATTACGCAATGAACGAAGGATCATGGCTGGTTTATGACCCTAGTGCTCCGTCCGTCGGCAACAGTGGGGCCTTTGGGCCGAACACTCGAATCACACTGGCCGGCTTCACCGATGGCACCAGTTCCACATTGCTGATGTCGGAAGTGAAGGCCTTTCAGCCGATCGTCAAGGAATCGCCGGTGCCGAGTCTTACGCCGCCGACAAACCCCGCCGTTGTCGGCGCTCTGGGAGGAGCCAGCGGTGCCGACTTCGACCCGGAGAATGGCCACACCGAATGGGTCGAGGGCAGAGTCCACCAAACCGGCTTCACGACGACGTTCGGTCCCAACACGAAAGTGCCGTACACGACGGGTGGCACGACGTATGACCTCGACTACACATCGGCCGAGGAAGGTGAAAGTCCCAACCCGACGTATGCGGCCATCACATCTCGCAGTTATCACAACAGCATCGTCCACAGCTTGCTGGCCGATGGTTCCGTGAAGGCGATCAGCAACAACCTCAGCCTGTCAATTTGGCGCGCCTTGGGAACTCGCAACGGCCGAGAAACGGTCTCGAGTTTTTGATCTGTCCGCAGTGTGCTGTAACTCAGTGTCAACAATGATTGCCACTGGTCTTCTCGCCGAGTTAGGACCGGCGCAGAAATAACTGTCCGATGTCGCTGAGCTCGCCAGAGTTCAGATCCGAAGTCTGGCGACTTCGGCTACGACAGTTATTGATGCGCCGGTCCTTCAACTCGATCCATTTCCAACCATTGCACCTCAAAGTTCACTGGTTGCAGGATTAGACGTTGCCGAAGCTCGACTTGCTTGATCGTTTGCCATTGGTCGGCATTCCGGCGGCCACTAGACTCCCCGACCGTTCGCCGATCATGCCGTTTGACAGACTTAAGGACTTCACCGTGCGAGTTGCGTATCTCGATTGCTGCTGTGGGATCAGTGGCGATATGACTTTGGCCGCGCTGATTGATGCGGGAGCCGATCTGGAACAAATCGTCCGCGGGCTCGATTCGCTCGGTTTGCCCGATGTCGAGTTGCACGTCGAGACGGTGATGAAGGGCGGATTTCGCGCCCTGCAGATTCAGGTGGAGCATCCGGAACAGCACGCTCACCGGCACCTCAAGGACATCACGCGGCTGATCGATGGTGCCGAGGATATCACCAAACAGCAGAAGACGCTGGCAAAGAAGATCTTTCAGGCCATTGCCGAAGCCGAAGCTCACGTGCATGGCTCGACGGTCGACGAGGTTCACTTTCACGAAGTTGGTGCGATTGACTCGATCGTGGATATCGTCGGTGTGGCGATCGGGTTTGATTTGCTCGGCGTGGATGAGATCGTGTCGAGTCCGGTGCCCACGGGGCGCGGGCGGATCGAGATCGCTCACGGCGTCTGCCCGATCCCGGCACCCGGCACGGCCGAGTTGCTCAAGGGGATTCCGCTGGTCGATTTGCCGGTGGACGCCGAACTGACCACACCGACCGGCGCGGCGATTTTGAAGACACTCGTCACGCGGTATGGGGCGCTGCCAGAAATGACCGTCGAGGCCATCGGCTACGGAGCGGGTGGCCGCGACCTGGCTGACCGCGCGAATATCCTGCGGTTGTTCGTCGGCGAAAAAGCGTTGCTACCAGAGTCGGATGAAGTCGTGCAACTCGAAACGAATTTGGACGACGTCTCGCCGGAAGTCATCGCCTACACGAAACAAAAACTGTTCGATGCCGGAGCGGTTGAGGTCTTCACGACTCCCATCCAGATGAAAAAGAACCGTCCAGGAGTGCTGTTGGCGGTGCTGTGCCGGCCAGCCGATTTGGCGCGAATGGAAGACGTCATCTTCACCGAGACGTTTACGTTCGGCATTCGCCGTCAATTGATGCAACGCTCCAAGCGAGCTCGGAAGGCGTGCGTGATTGAAACACCGTTTGGCCTGTTGCAAGGCAAGCTGGGCTGGAGACACGGCGAGCGTCCGCTGTTCACTCCGGAGTTCGAGTCGTGTGCCAAGATGGCCGCCGAACGCCGAGTCCCCATCCGCGAAATTTACCGAGTGGCCGAACAGTGCTTCGCCGAACAGGTCGATCAAGCCTTCGAGCCACACGATCACGATCACGATCACGATCATGACCATGACCATGACCATGACCATGACCATGACCATGACCACGACCATGACCATGACCACGACCATGACCACGATGGCGGGCACAGTCACGATCACGATTGCGGCCACGATCACGATGGCGGGCACAGTCACGACCATGACAGCCGGCACTAGACCCTGGAGTGCTGCGGCTCGACGCAGCCCTCCATTCAATTGGAATCACGACGTTGATAGTCCGGACAATGACGACTAATTCAGCCAACTTTGGTAGCAACGATTTCTGGACGATGAGAATCGCTATTTCAAAAGAATGGAGGGCTGCGTCGAGCCGCAGCACTCCAGGGTCGAGTGAACGACATCTCGAATCATTGGATGAGCCGGAATTCCCACGGACGAGGACAACGGAATGTCACTTTTTCTTGCTTGCCTGATCGCTGCGATTGCTTTTCTCGCCAGCCTGTTAGTCGCAATGTCTGAACAAATTCGCGTTGCGCTGAGCCATCGCAATGCGACTGCCGGGGACGAGCAAACGTCGTGCGATGTCGCACTGGCGGGTCCGCACTTTGCCGTCAGCCAGTCGACGTGCTTGCCTCAGAATGCCGTAAAAGGCCGAGTCTCAGCAGCGATGACGGAAGCGCGCGCGGCGGTCTATCGGCAAGTTTTGGATCAGTTGGGCGACGATCTCGATCAAGACATCGCTGAGTGGGAAGCGGTGCTGCAAGAGTTTCCGCAAGTTTTGTTTCCCGACGATCTGTCAATCGCGGAAGATCGCCTTGGCCGGCAGAACGACATTGCACGGCCACCCGTTGCGCCGCTCGACGATCACATTTCGCCACCGCTGCGTTCGCGGAAAGTTGACTTGGAAGATCGCTCGATGATCGTACGGTTGTCGAAGACGGGGTTTGCCGCCGAAGAGATCGCTCTGTTGCTGAACCTTCCCCTGGAACGAGTGCATGAGGTTCTGAGTCGGCCGTGAATTCCGACAGGTTACCTTCTGTTCGGCCGCGCGGATTTCATGTCGCGGAGCGTCGTGCCGCAATGCGGTTTCGCTGCGCTACGCCTCATCAGAACTCGGTGATCACTTCGTTGCCACGACGAGTCACGAGATTGCGCTGAACGGTCGCATCGAGCTTGTCGTTAAGAAATCGAACTTGGCCATCGACCATCAGGACGTGAATACCGCCGGAGTGCTCGCTGGAGAGTTGGAACTGACGCTCGCAGGAACTGGAACAGACTGTGACTGGCGGGTTGATTCCCGGCTTGGCACACGCGATGGCAGCTTGCCACCACCGCATGACCGCACGTGCAAACCCCTGACTTCCTCCGGGACCGCCTCCACCACCACCACCGCTACCGCTCCAAGTACCGCGTGCCCAGCCTCCGATTTCATAGGCGATCTCGCCGATGGCAATCGTTTGACTGGTGCCGTCGCGGACATCTCGTAGCGACGTGCTTGATAACGGAAACAGCAGTCCGTCGTTCTGGCCCGGCTGAGTTCCGGCATTCGCGGCGTAATGGGTCGGAGCCCACAAACTGATGATGATATCTTGTTGAGTCGAAGTGGGGCACAGGTACGCCGGCAGCTTTTGAATGACGAGCGGCGCGTTGGCGACATCATTGAACGGCAGGTGAAATTTGTACTGTTTGGACAATGCCTGCTGTTCGATTTGCGGCAGGATAAAGGTCGGCCACGTGTGTAGCGTGTTGGTGATCGACGCGGTACCGCTGGTGCCCAGCACGCCCATCGGGAAGACGCGATGCGTCCCTTCGTAATTGTGTAGAGCCAGGCCGATCTGCTTGAGATTGTTTTTGCACTGGCTGCGGCGAGCGGCCTCACGAGCCTGCTGCACGGCGGGCAACAGGAGCGCGATCAAGATCGCGATGATGGCAATGACGACGAGTAATTCGATGAGTGTAAAACCGCGACGACGGGACATGTTCCGAAAATTTCCTGTAGCCGAAGTCGTGAGACTTCGGATGCCCTAGAACACCGAAGTCTCACGACTTCGGCTACGGTAATCCGCTCACTTCAGCTTCAATGCGACGAAGCCCCCGTCAACAACCCGCGCGACGAAGAGTACGGCATGATGCTCGCGCAGGTTTGCACGCATGTGCTTGCCGACGTCAACGATTTCCATTTTCAGCAATTGGCCATGCTGGCGCGTTGGCCGCAGCAGAGTCGTGGCTTCGTCTGCGGAGAGGCAGCGGACTTCGATGCCACGCGCGATGAGATGCTCAACGGGTGTCGGACCGGTGAGGTCGTCAGGCCAATCGCCCCATTGCACGATGCGACCGTCGTCGCCGGTCGCGGCCAGTCCAATCGCCGCCAATGCTCCGATAATCCCACCATCAGTGCCTCCGAGTCCTTCGAGTCGCACATCACACGCCGCCGCCAGTTCGCGGGCTTCGGCCTGAGTCACGATCTCTCGCTGACAGCGCTGGCCCCACTCGATCACACTCGGTGCAACCTGTTCCGCGATGCACAGTCCCGGATCACTACCGTCGATGAAATCGGACAACATGCCCGAGCGCAGCTCGCGATGCAGCCAGTCGAGATCCAGCGGACCGAGCGGCTCCAGCCACAGCGACGCCGAGCCGTTGTGGCTGGTGAACGGGATTCGCGCATCGAACAGCAACTGGTGCCGTACGATCAGGCGGCAGCGAAAGCGATCGGCCACACGCGCAGCAAGAGCCTTGGCCAGCTTGTTCGTGCCACGCGAATCCAGCGAATCGGTGTCGTCGATGCCCACCAGAATCACGATGCATCTCGCACGCGAGAACGAAACTGAAACCAAACCGCCGCACTGATTATTCCCGCCGCGAGACCGCACGCCGGATAGGTCCACGATGCTTGAGCCAGCCATTCGGAGAAACCTCGGCCGCCGATTTTTGGCCCCCGCGACAGCTTGACTGCGGTTTGCACTCCGAAGGCCAGCAAATTACTCGTCAGCCCTGCCAGAGCAAATGCCAGGTACAGTCGCCAACCACTGCGACCTTTCGCCAGAAACGCGTCCAGGCAGAAGCCCGTCGCGGCCAAACTGGTCATTCCGCCCAAACCAATATGAAACGGTCCAAATGATTGCAGGCTCAGGGCCGTCACCAAGCCGGTACTCGCCATGACGCCCCCCGCAAATCGCCGCGGTGCCAGCGCGAATCCGAGCGCCATGGGAAACACTGACCGCAAGATGGCATGCCCTGGAACTCGCAAATTCCAATCGGGCAGCACGGAAGCGCATGCCGCGACGACACCGAGCATCAGCCACACTCCCCATTCGCTCAAACGAACTCCGGCTTCCGAACGACTCAAGACGGGTAGCCGAGAGTTTTCAACCAATCGCGGATTCAAGACAAATGCGGATGCCATGCAAAATCCCTTTCAACTCGAATAGGAACTTGGCGAGCGGGACGGCGTCAGTTCCCCGGTTCTTGATGACCATCGACATCCCAAGAACCGGGAAGGCCGAAGTCACCCCGCTCGCCAAAACTTCGGATGCAAACTTTAGTGGAAAAGGTAGCCATGCGGCACTAAGGAACAGAGCCGCAATAAGTTCCCGATTTGTTTGCACTCGTTGATCGGCGCTCGAAGTGATGATTGTGCTTTGGCCCAAAGGGCCGTCACTCGA
>JAYVSP010000485.1:0-4712 GCA_043775215.1 Planctomyces sp.
TCGAGTGACGGCCCTTTGGGCCAAAGCACAATCATCACTTCGAGCGCCGATCAACGAGTGCAAACAAATCGGGAACTTATTGCGGCTCTGTTCCTTAGCCGAGGTCTGTGGCGAGTTGGAACGGATCGAGCAGGGCTTCTCGCTGTTTCGAGTCGACTCGGAATTGAGCCGCTTCAATACTGCTCCGGCTAATGTTTGGGTGAGTGTGTCTCGCGATTTGTTCGCGGTGACGGCACGCCTTGGAACTGTCACGCCTCACAGACGGAGCGTTCGATCCGACGGTGGGGCCACTGATCCGTCGTTGTCGGAACTGTTTGTTGTTGTCTCTCGAGAAGACGGTCGAGTGTTTGACGAACGCTCACTTACTTGCGAACGTCCGCGGATCATGCTGCTGATCGACGGTGCCCTCGGTGAAGGGGGCGGACAAATTCTGCGGACCTCGCTGGCTCTGTCGATGCTGACTGGCACGGCGTTTCGTTTGACCGGCATTCGCGCGCGGCGCGGCAAACCGGGCTTGCTGCGTCAGCACCTGACCGGTGTGGAGGCCGCCACCGCGATCTGCGGAGCACGCACTCGAGGCGCGGAGTTGAACTCGCAAGAGCTGACATTTGAGCCGAATAAGGTGCGGGCGGGAGACTACTGTTTCTCGATCGGCACGGCCGGCAGTACCACACTGGTCTTGCAAGCAGTCTTGCCTGCGTTGTTGACAGCGTCCGGCAGCTCAACGTTGGAGATTGAAGGAGGAACGCATAATCCGTCCGCGCCGCCATTCGACTTTTTGTCGGAAGCCTTCTTGCCGTTGGTCGGGCAGATGGGACCAACGGTCACGGCAACGCTCAAGCGGCACGGTTTCTTCCCAGCCGGAGGCGGTCGGTTGATCGCACACATTGATCCCGTCGCCGAATTGAAACCACTGGAACTTTCCGATCGGGGCGAAGTGCTTGAGCGGACCTGCCGCATCTATTTGGCCGCGTTACCGCGCGTGATTGCGGACCGCGAATGGGCCGTTGTTCGAGGACGACTCAACTGGTCGGATGATTCTTGCGATATCGTGACGATTCCGCCCGGTTGCGGGCCGGGCAACGTCATGTCCTTGGTGATCCGGTCTGAGAATGTCACCGAAGTCTTCACGAACTTTGGCGCGAAGGGCGTCTCATCTGAGCAGGTGGCTCGCGCCGCGACCGAGGAAGCTCGCGAGTACCTCGCCGCGCAAGTTCCCGTTGGCCCGCATCTGGCCGATCAACTTTTGCTGCCGCTGGCAATCGCCGGCCGCGGATCGTTCGTGACATCGAAGCCAACCTCGCACACGCTGACGAACATCGACATCATTGCCCGGTTTTTGGCTGTCCCGATTCGCACGGAGAAACTGGACGCGAAACGTTGGCAAGTAACCGCTGGGCCGTAGGAATAATTCGTAGCGCGGGGAAGCTGCAAAAGCGTAGCACAACGCTCCGCGACATGAATTGTGACAGGGCGCGTCTGCACCACATTACTTTGGCGCGGCGACTCCGCCTTGCGACATGCTCAGCGAGACTTTCCAATAGCACGCCTCGCAGCGAGACAAAAGGAAAAGCGGTTCCGCCGCAAACCACAGCGGTGATGCATCACCGCACTCCAAATGATATGGCACTCCAAATTACGGCGGTCCACGATGTCTTCGACAATGATCGACGTTCCCGTCACCGCTCATCGCTCGCGCCGCTGGCGCAGTCTGTTGTTTGTCATATCGCTTATGGCATTCGTTTGGTCACTGCCTCGGCCAGTTCCACAAGACCTCGTCGTGGAGTATGGCAACGGCAATTCATCGCAAGGGCGATTGGTGTTTCGTACGGCGCGACAGTTGAACGAACTGGCTGCAAAAGGCCGATTAGCGGACGAGACTGAATTGTCGGGGCCATGTCTGGCCGATGAGGGCAAGACGCTGTATTTCGCTCGCGCGCGGACAGGGCAGCGCGCGGACATCTTGAGATCGCGCCGCGATGGCGAACATTGGTCGTTACCGCAGCCGGTTCGCGAACTGAACAGCGTCGATGACGACCGCCGTGTGACAATTGACTCACAAGGACGATCGCTGTTATTGGCCTCGAACCGTTCTGGATCACACGGTGGCTTCGACCTGTTTGAAGCTTCGAGAGAACGCGATCACTGGAGCCGTCCGAAGAATGTCGGCGAACCGCTCAACACCAGCGATGACGAGTTTGATCCGGCACTGTCGTCCGACGGACTGACATTGTATTTCGCGCGCGTGTCTCAGGGCGGGACCGCCGATTTGTTTGTCTCGCGGCGAGAACGGCTAAATGCTGACTGGTCTGCTCCGCAAGCAGTTACCGCGGTCAATACGCCGGATAGCCACGAACGGAGTCCCGCCGTTTCGCCCGATGGATGTTTTCTGTATTTCGCGTCGAACCGTGCGAGTCAGGTTGGCGAGGAGAGGCATTTCGAACTCTTCCGCGCTTCGTTGCAAGAAGACGCTGTCGGCGCGGCCGAGCGAGTGGCGGACGGCGTCGGTTCGATCGCCGATGATGTTGATGCCACGTTCTCTGCGGACGGTCGCACGCTCGTGTTTGCAAGCAAGCGAGAAGGGCCGAAGCAGCTCTATCTGTCTCATGCGGATATGGTCATCACACGACTTGGCATCAGCACGGAACACCTCGATCGTTTCGGACGGGCCAAATTGGCCGTGCCGATGATCTGCGGAGTTCTTTTCCTCTGTGTGCTTCTTGCGCGACGACGTGTGATTACTGTCAGCGGAGATCACAAGACTACTGTGATAGCCAGCCGAAAAGTGGTCGCCGCAGATCGCCAAGCTCCGGCGGTCGACCGCCCCAAACAACGAAGCACGCCGTTGCGGAATCCACTGGAAAATTGGCCGACGACGCCCATCGCTCAGGCCGGATCTAGGTCAGCGATCGACAAGACGGAATGGCCCTCGAAGTCGGTCACTCCCGTAGTGCCGGCATCCAAATCCGAAAACACAAATCGCGAATCGAAGCGCCCCGTATTTGCGGCGGCCGCACTGATTACGCTTGCCGGCTCCTCGTTGTTTTTTGTGCAGCCGTCGTGGAACTGGTTCGAGTTTTCTCAGTCGGCTTCAGTGCCGCTTGGGGACGAGTTTCTGTCGTTTCGCGACATCGTGGCTCCACGCTCGGCCGAACTTCCGAAACTAGTGCGCAGCGACACCGGTCGTACGACTGCCCCGTGGCCGTTGGTCGCGGCATTGAACGAAACTTCGCTGCGAGAAGCCGCTCGCTGGCCTGTTGCATTGGCGGTGATTCGATCTCGGCAACCGATCGAACAACGGCCGGACAATGCTCCCGAATTGACCGGATCTGCGCGACAAATGATCGTGGCCAAACAAGTGGTCGCGAGGTCGCTGAGTCGTCCAACGGAGTTGCCGGTTGAGGCGGTTCTGCTCGCGATCGCTGACGCAGTTCCAGAAAAAAACATCATTGCCGCGAACACGACATCAATAAGACAGTCGTTCGATCCGCTTGCCGGGGAACGGACGAAACCGCAATCGGCCGCTGTAACGAATGTCACTTTGCGATCACCCATGCCGCGCGCATTCGAGGTGTCGGCCGCGTCGCCGAACAGGGCTGTTTCCGCCGCGATGCTGAATCCGCCGCCTTCTGGTACCGGCCAGGCGAGCCGCGAGAAAAAATTCATCGGGCTGCCAGAACCTGAGGCTGCGACGAACCTGATCCCGGTCGCTGACACGCAGCCGGCACTGTTACCGACGGTCACAACATTGAATCGTGTCGATGCCGTGCCGTTTGCGGCGCCGGATGCGGGCCATTTGCCGATTTCCAATTTGAAATCTCAGATTTCAAATCTCAAATTTGAAGTCTCAAATCTCAGTGCTCAACTGGCTGACAACTTTTCGGCGTCTGATGTGCCGAGCATGCTTGTCGCGCTAATGGCCTTGCGGATGCGAGCCGAACCAAAACTTGCGGCATTGGCGGAAGAGCCGGCCGTGCCAAATACGGCGGCAATTGGCTTAGCAAATTCGACGACGAGTTCGGCCGATATCGTCGCCGAGCCGCGGCTCTTGTCGACGTCACTTGGCCGACTAGAAACACTCAGCCCTTCGCCGGCACCAAGTTTCTCGTCGGCATCAACGGTTCAATCAACGAGTGTCAGTGCCGACGCTTTATCGCGCCGGCCGAGCAGCGTGATCGTCCCCACGGATATTGTGATCTTGGCAGGGCTGGAGTCGCGATCCACTCTGCCAGTTGCGCGTCACGGCATGCGAGCACCAAATGTGGCACTCGCTGGAGCGGAGGGCGATCCTCTCAAATCGCTCGGCGACGGACCTGCGTTGTTACTGACAGCCGCGACACAGTTGGTTGAACTGCTGCCGGCATTGATGATCGCTCCGCTTCCGAAAGGCGAGACATTCGGGTCGATCCCTTCACCCGCTCCGCAGAGTTCAGTCAACCTTTCGAAGTGGCTGCCGCAAGCAATCTCCACATGGACAATTTCAATCGGCCGCGCGGACCAGCATTCGTCGTCGAACGGGCAGGCGTTCCCAATGCCTCGGCGAATCAAAGAGACCTTTCCCGTCCCAATTGAAGAATTGGTCAAGCCTATCGAACCGTAGCGGCGATTTGGATATTGATGCGCCCGCCAAAAGTCGTGGGGCAGGTTTTTAACCTGCCGGAACTGCCGTGAAACGCGGGCAGGTTGAAAACCTGCCCCACGTCAAATCGGAC
>JAYVSP010000486.1:0-11569 GCA_043775215.1 Planctomyces sp.
CCGTGACCTGGACGGCCTGTCCGGCGTTCACGATGTCGACCGAGCCGGCGGCGGCCGGCAGCGCCGAGACACCGGCGACGATCACCGCGGCGCAGTCACACACTGTGTTCGACTTTGTTGGATCAAGCAGACTAGCGAGGCTTTGCCTCAGACCATCAGCCGGAACGCGCTAGCGTCCGGTTCGAGAGTCCAGCGACATTCTGAACCGGACGCTAGCGCGTGCCGGCTATAGAACTTGACACACGGTGGTCGAATTCTGTGGTTCAAGCAGGCTAGCCACAAACGGACGGTTTTCTCGATGGTTTCCAACTCACCCTCAGCAAGATGGCCCATTCGCCGAGTACACTTGGCCAATGAAATCGTTTGCGGGTTTTGACAATCAAAAGCTCCGGACTGCAAGAACCGAGCGGTTGACTGAACTTCAAACCGAGTGCCACGAGTACTGGTCGTGTGCGGGATGATGGAAACTAACGCTCGATCCATGTCCAGAAATGGAATGCTCAGCACCAAGGCCGGACGAATTTTGGCGACAGGATCCAAGTCCACAATCCACACTTCACCTCGTTGAGGACTGCTCATGGGCTGCCTCCTCTTCGTCTAGGGCCGCGAAGGCATCCGCTGCAACAGAGTTAAGCGCCTCGTCTGACATTGGTGGTAGTGGCCAGGGAAACTCACGCCGGAGAATCTCGATCGCGACTTCATGCTGCTCCACTTCAGAAAGCCGAGCAAACGATTCCAAGACATGCGCCACACTTTGAGTCATGATGACCTCCGTAACATTTTCACTGCGGTATCTCCACTTGCCGCTCTTCTTCCAATTGCAACGTGATGATTCCGCCCGCCTCCTCGATTTGTGATGTGACCTCAATCCAGTGATGATACGGAACGTCGTCGGCGCTCTTGACGATCACCACTCGGTCTTCCGGCTGAGACTTGCCAGCCAGTTTTGCTTTCACGCGGACACGCACTTCGGCCGGCTTGAGTGGATCTCCGTTGAGCAGCACCAGCGAACGTTTCAACTCGACGGTGATGTGCTCGTCCTGCTGCTTTTCCTGCTGAGTCTGTTCGCTCTTCGGGAGGATCTGGCTCCGCCCCGAGTCCGGTTGCGTCGACGCACAGACCAGAAAAAACACAATCAAATTGAATGCAATGTCCCCGGACGCCACTGCGGGAACATCAACCAACAATTTGGTACTTCGTCGAATTCCCATGGCTCAATCGCCAGCCTTCGCAGAGTTTTTGTAGGACGGGCACTCTTGACTGTCGTCGGATGTTTGCCGAGCAAGTGTGCCCGCCCTACGGATTCGTTCTTGGACAGTTCCTCAGAAGATACCCGTCACGCCAGTTTTGAGGACTCCGTAACGGAGTCTCGTTGCAGTTTTCGGAAGACTGACTGACCAAGCTCGGTCAGTCCGAAGCTGTCGTCCGCGGAACTGATGAGACCCTGATCCATCAAACTGTCCAGCACTTCCGGCCGTGTTTCTTTCGGTTCGATCCCGCTGGCGATCTTTTCGATCACCGAGGCGTGCTCGCGCGTCAAAGTCAGTTCTCTTTTGCGCCGTGGCACCGTTCGATCAACATCTGTCGGGCGAGCCAGCTCTGGAGCCAACGGAGCTTGACTGCTGGTCGTCGCGACTTCGCGCTGCTCGATCGCCAGTTGCAATGTCACAGTTTCGATGAGTTCGGTGGCGGTCTCTTCGACGCTAAGCACGAATTCATTGATCACGCCCGTGAAATAGTTATAGGCCATGAAGGCCGGGATACCGACGATCAGGCCGAGAGCCGTCGTCAGCAACGCCTCGGCAATACCGGCCGCAGCGGCTTCGACGATGTTCTTTTCGCCAAGCGTGGCCACGATCTCATCGAAGCTACTCACCATGCCGCTGACCGTGCCCAAAAAGCCGAGCATCGGGGCGACGCTGGACACCGTCGCCAAGATCGACAGATGCTTCTCCAAAGCTCCGACGATGTGGACGCTGTAGTCGTCCATTGCCTTAATGACCTGTTCTTCAATCTTGCCGGCGTCGTAATTCAGCCGGCGCAGCACCAGATACTTTCGCAATCCAGTGGACAAGATCGCGGCAACCGGGCCTTGCTCGTTGTCGCACTTCTGCAGAGCTTCTTCGCACTGATCGTTGTGAAGTAGGTCATGCACTTGCTGGCGCAGACCGGCTGTATCAGTCGTCAGCATCTTCAGGCTGCGGTATCGCTCGGTGATCACGCCCGCAGCTAACACACCGAGAACCAAAATCGGCCACATGAAAATTCCGCCGCGAAGCATCAACCCCATTGCGCCGGAGTGCATCGACTTGTCGAACCAGTCCCATAAGCTGACGTCCGAACCGCTCCCGGCGTCGTCCGCCGCCAACTTTCCATCCGCATTCGATTCGGCAGGTTTCGAGTCTCCTGCGGCAGGCGGTTGAGATGGAGCATCCGAAAAGCCAGGAATGCTCGGCTTGGCGTCGTTCGCACCTGGCGGAGCTGGCTGAGCCGGAGCGGTCGCGGCCGGTGGCGCAGCCTTTTTGATGCCTTGCTTAGCATCGAGCGCGTCGAGTGGGTCTTGAGTCAACAGGGCGAGTATGAGAATTAGATGAGTCATAGTGAGTGTGTTTTGGTGGGCGATTGTGGAAGAAGGAAGTCGGTGGGATTTCAGGCAGTAACGTCGAGAGCTATTTGGAAAGGCGTTTTGACATTCGTCAATTGGCGTGGTCGTAAGTTGAAGACCCTGCCGGTATCCACGTCAGCCAGATCCTCTCCCGAACATACCGCCGGTATTGAACGATCTCCAGAGCTGTTTCGTCTGGAAGTTGTTCCAGGATTTCTTTAACGATTTCTGTAACGGCTGGCACGGCGACATCCTCGTACTGATTTGTTGTGGCGATGCTGGCAAGCCCGTTCGCCCCAATCGCGATGAATGATCACTGCCTTCGGCCTTAGCCACCTTCAATAACTCCAAGGAATTTGCCCTTGCCATGATCTGCCGGACGAATCCGCTCGCATAAGCGGTGGAAGCGCCGCCGACAAACGACGCAATCTAGTCGAGATCGCTCATGGCATGATCGGTCCAAATTATTGTGAAAGCCATTTTTGCATTCGCAGTTTGGCTTCCTCGTGGGAAAGAACTCGAACAGCTTCGACGTCGGCGAGTCCTTGCTCGATTTTCTGCCGAACAAGAAGGCGGTATTGAACTTCTTCCAGAGTCGTATCGTCTGGAAGTTTCTCAAGGATTTCTTCAACAATTTCTTTTGCTGCGGACATGGTGATTTCCTTGTGAAGGACAGTTGATTAATGACGGCACGACATCATTTACAGGAGCAACGTCCGAAGAGGTCGTTTTCCCTCAAATATTGCCGGCGCTGGGTCAGTATTCAAAGTTCAGTTTTCGCGGGTGACTGACGTCAAAAGCTTCGCTCGGTTACTGATTCTCAATCGCATTCGCCTCCGCTTCGAACTGCTGTAACATTTCCGGCAATGCGAGCCGGCCGCGAGCATACTTTGCGGATTCGCTCGACGGGTGATTCCAGCGGCAGTTGTTGTAGCGGCGGAAGGCTTCCGAGGTCGCACCTCCCATGCGATAGCTTTCACCAGCCCAGAACAGCGAATCGCTGGCCAGAGGGTCGTCGGGGAACTGCTTGCCGAAGCGATCAAACGACTTACCGGCATCGGTGTACTTCTTGGCTTTGTAGAAGCACTGGCCGACACGGAAAGCCATTTTCGGAGCGTGCTGGTTGCCTTCGAATTTCTCGATGAACTTCTCGCCGACTTGAGCGGCAATCGTGTATTCCTCGGCTTTGTAGAAGTGGTCGCTGATGCGGATCATCACGTTGGAAATCAGAGGACTCTTCGGGTAAGTCGCGGCAAGCGTCACATATGCCTCCAGCGCGGCGTCGAAATCCCCTTTCTCTTCGTGGCACTGCGCCAGCTTGTACTGCGCATCCGGCGCGAGTGTGTGATCGGCGTAGTGGTTGATGATCTGTTCGTAGCTGTCAATCGCGTCGTCCCACTGGCCAAGTTCCTGAGCGAATTGGCCCAAGAGATATTGAATGCGAGGGACGTACTTCGGGTCAGGATAGTCTTCCATGACTTCTTGCAGGATGCGTCGGCCGGATTCGAGATCGACCAATTCCTCCTCTTTGCGAGCGAGGCTTTTGTGCGACTTGAAGAGTTCGAAGAAGCTTTCAGCGATGTGGAATTTCGTTTCGACAGCAAGCCGTTCGTCATTGAACGCCTTCGAGAACGCAGCGACGAGTCCGTCGGTGCCGATCACAACTGGCAGCGATTTCTCTTCTTCGAGTTTACCGCTTTCAGTGCTGGCCGCCGTATCAATATATCGCACCTTGATCGTGTCGCCGAAGTAGCACTCGATGACTGGCACATCGGCGTTGATGTTTCCAGGCGTCGGCTTCTCGTTGGACTTCAGTTGCAGCGAGCCGGTGAAGACGCCGCTGTGAGCCAGCGTTTCCTCCAGCTTGACCGTTTCTTGCTCGCCGAACTCGGTGCTGATTTCTATCGCCACATGATCGCGTTCGTCGCTGGCGTCTTGGTCCGCATCAGTCACCATCAGATAGAGCTTCTCGCCGACATGCAGTTGCGTGATCGGCCGGTCGTAGTCTCGATCGACAACAGCCAGCACACCGTTGCTGATCAAACGCGCCCGCGCGGTGACGGTTGGAATCTCCGGCTTGATCGGCGCCGCGGGCGCAGGCGTGGTGGCCGCAGGCTCGCCGCTCTTGGCTGTCCCGGTCGTCCCTTTGGTCCCTTTCGTCGTTTCAGTCCCTTTCGTCATCGCGGGTTTTCCAGCCGGTATTGTCGCCGCCGGTTTCGTGGAACCTGTTGCCGCCGTCGCGCTGGTTGCCGGCACAGGCGAGCCGCCTGTGCTACGAGGCTTTACGTTCGGCTGCTTCTCATCAACATAAGTCGCAATGATCTTGTCTTTGCCGGTGAGGTTAAGGACTCGCGTGACGAGGCTGCGATCTTTTCCTTGATTGGTTTGCGACTCATCAAGTTTGCCGCCACCGATCAGGTTGCGCGGCATCTCGGACGTGATCGGAATCACATCGGCGCTGCTCTTGCTGCCGAGTTGCAGAATCACTTGTCCGAGGAATCGTCCCTCTTCGAGTGCCCAGTGGGTGGCGTCTGCCGATTGATTATTTGCGAAATGCGAATGCTCGCCGCTGACGACGCAGCGTGCTTCGATCTTCGCACCGTCGGTCGTTGTGAGCGTGACCAGCACTTCGGAGCGGCTATCCTTGGCCATGTCCGGGTCGATGACCTCAATCGTCAACGGAGCCTCGAAGGCGACATTGGCGACCTCCTTCTTGTCCTTCCCGTCAGCCTGTGCCAGATACACGAACTGCGGTGGCGTATTCCGCTTGGCGTTGCCAGGAACGACGCGGGTCTCGACGATGCGAATCGACGCGGTCGTCGGTTTGTTGACATACACGACGGCCTCACGTTTGACCGAATGGCCGGGGAACGTGTTCTGTGTGTCGAGATATTTTACGACGATCCGATCGCCCGGTTTCACTTTGAGTTTGCTGTCACTGTTGTCGGTCGCAGCTTCGGCCGCGGTGGCCAAAATGGTGTCGATTTCTTTCGTGAATGTGCCGCTGAATTGCATCTCGCGTTCGACTGCCGACAGCTTGATGGGTGCGCCGTCGTTGACCGAGACCTCGATCTCCAGCGTGTCTTGGCCGGTCGTCGTGTCCATGTCGTAATCGGTGATCGATACGACGAATCGCTCGCCCGGATCGACGCGGACGACCGTCTTTTCGATGTTCTGCACCTGGCCGTTGTCGAGCCGGATGAAGTCGTAATTGATCGCCCCGACTGACGCATTGAAATATGTGGCGAAGAGTTTTTCAGTCAGCAACAGCGAGGTCGTGTTCTCGTTCTGAGTGAACTCGTCGGTGTAGCCCGCTGTGACGACGTCTCCGCCGGCAATTTCCAAAGTGTTGTTGCCGGAGAGCTCCAGTACGTCCGCGTCAGTCGGAATGTAGTTTTGTAGCGTGGGCGGCCCGCCTGCTTCTGCCGTCTTTGCCGTTGCATCGCGGGGCACGCGAGCCGCGTGCGCCACAGGTACGCCGGAAATCTCCACATGATTCACGGCGACCGCGTCGCCGAGATACTCGTTGATCTTGAAGCGGACGAAACGCAGATCATTCGACGGGAAGCGAAATTCCCAAGCAGCCGGCGTCTGTACGATGCGAGCATCGAACGCTGCGATCAACTTGGCAGAGCGCAGTTCCATCAGTCCGCCGCCATTGATCGCCGTCGGTTTGATCGTCAGGGGATATTTCCCCGGCTTGTCGATGATGACCGTGCCGAATCGAACCATCTGCGCGGTTGGCCAAGCGCCGGTATTTGGGACAATACCTTTCAGCAACGAACCGGCGCATTCGAGGTCGAACGTCGAGCCACCGCCGCCGCCATGAGCACATTCCAAATAGACGTCATAGACGCCGGGTTGAGCGGCCTCGAATTCCCAGGCCGCTTGATCTTCCAGAGTATTCCAAAATCCAATCTGCGCCGGATTGCGTTCTTTCACGACGCCGAATTGCTCAGTCTTCTTCGTGAGCTTGATGCTTTCCAGCGAGAGTACAATTTCAGCAGCGGCGGGCGTCGCGGGCTGAACGACCTCGCGGGACTCAGCTTGTTCGAGATCGAAGTCCGATTTCACGAACGGGCCAAGTTGGACTTGTTGACGGTTGATGTCAGCTCGTGCCCAGATCGCCTGGGAAATCTGCGTCGCCTGATTGACGGCGGCAAAGATCGTCACATCGTGCAAGCCTTTGTCGAGCCACACGTCGACCGTCCGATTGCCTAGCCCGACGGGCATCTCCAAGACGCCGTCGATCGACAGCGCGGTCGTGACTCCCTGGATTTGGATCCGTGCGGCTCCGGCCTTCGGCTGCACAAGCTTGCCATACCAGATCACTCCGAACGGCTTCTTGGAGTCTTCAGCATCGTCGGCTCGCGACCACAGCAAGCCGTTGACGACGTCCTCTTCTTCGGACGGCTTGTTGCTCTTCGCAAGCTGCTTAACTTGATCCCAAGTCGTGAAGCCGGTGAAGTTGCCGGCATAGACTCGGCGACGCATCGTCTTGTAGTCGTCGGACAGATTCGCCGCCTTGAGCGGTTCGGGATGCGACGCGAGACGGAACCAGAACTCGCCGTCATTGCTACCGAGCAGGTCGCCGCGAATCGGAATCTGAGCATCCGGCTTCGGCGACCAAACCTTCACGCGATTGACCGGATTCAAATCCTTCATGTCGATCGTCAACAGCTTGGGCACTGCTCCGTCCGGTTCGCTGAGCCAGTACGTTTCCTTCTTCTTGTCGATGGCCATCAGCGGGCTGTGGTCGATCGACGTGTCGCTAGCGAGTGCTCCGGCCGGGAGTTCGCCGGTCTGCGCGATCCCCTCGAAGATGCCGGTGTGCGGGCCGGTTTCCTTGACCGGGACTTGCACTTGATCGCCGCTGTCGGCGGTCAGCTTGACCATCACCGTGTCCGGTTCGTCTGTCAGATCGCGATCCGGATCAGTCACCTTGAGGAAGACTTGATTGCCCGGCTTGACGTGATTCTTCGGCCGCTGCTGCGTGCGGCGATTCTGCTCGCGGTCCTTTTCCTGCTCTTCGCGAGCGAGCTTTTCGGAGAACGTCTCCGCCTTTTCATCGACGATCTTCTGGCTGGCAATCTCGAACTTGGCGTTTGACGCGATCTTGATCTCGACATCGGACAACGGAACGCTCTTGAATTCCTTCTTGAACTCGTCCGGGTAGTCGCACTTGATTTGATCCTTGCCCGTCAATTGCAGAATCTTGTCCCGCTTCTTGACTTGGCCGAGAGCCGTATCCAGATCGGTGCGGAACAGACCCTTACCAGCGCCGCCGCTCGTCAGATACACGATTTCTTCGTCACCGCCGGGAACTGTGCGGACGATCACAGGAATTTTATTGTGCCCACGACTGATGCCCAGATCGCTGTCTTGCACCACGATGGACAACGCCTGACCGGGCGCGTGGAACCGCTTGCTCGATCGTCCCAAACGGCCGACCGTGCGCAACAAATTCAATTGATCCATGTACCGCTCTTCTGAACCGTAGACCTCGGCGAGATTGAACAAGGCCTGATTGGCCAGTTCGATGTTGGGGACTCGGTCAAGCACGTTGCGGAAGATGCGCCGTGCCTCATCCTGATCGCCGCGCCGATGCGCGAGCACGCCGCGGAGGAATTCGGCACGCACGACGACTTCCGCATCGCGGCTGGTCGCTAGTTTTTCAAACACCGACTCCGCCTGGTCATAGACCTTTTGAGCCATGAACGTTTCGCCGATGCCGAACTCGGCCTCGGTCGAATACGCCGTGTTCGGATAACGGTTGATGACGGTCGTGTATTCGGAGCGAGCGACGTCGTACCGCTGCGCGTTCTGAAAATTCTTCGCCAGCAGCAGTTGCACCGACGCCTTCGTCTGTACGTCGAACGTAGTGCTCATATCGTGCTTGATCACCCAGCTTCGGAGCGTGTCTTCGACCTTCTCGAAGTTTTCATTGCCACCGGCTGCCATCAGATTCTGGCAGACGAATAAGACCAGATCGACCGGGACTTCGTCGCGATAGTCGTCGAATAGCTTGCGATTGGCGGTGTAGGCTTCAATCGCCAGCCGCTCGTCACCGAGTCGCAAATACATCGCCGCCTGCAACAGTGGCGCGATCGGCGATTTCTCGTCGATCGTCAGCCCGACCGAGCCGATCCGCGTGTAACACTGGCTGACGAGATTGCGAGCCAACGCCTTTCGCGGTTCATCGACGTTCGGGATATTCGTCAGCAAGCCGGTCAAGAGCGTCGCCGCGCTGACGTAATCTTTGTTGCCGACTTCGACCTGCGCGACCTGCATCAGCATGTCCCAGCGATGTGCGTCCGCGTACAGCTTGCGAGTCGCATCGGCGATGATCAGCAGTCGCTTGATGGGCGGAGTTTGCTGCAACTCGGCTGGAGTCAGCCCCTCAAGGTGATAAATCTGGGCTTGAGACGATGCCCAATCGAATTGGACGTCGCGAATCAACGCGTAAATGCGCTGCTTCTGCGCCGGCGGCAGTTCCTTCATTTTGTCCGGCTGCGTCCGCACTCCGTTGAGCATGTAGTACCACTGATAGGCGTCCCAATTGGCACCTTGGAACGTCTTCTCGTGTTGCTTCAGCAGCGCGTCGCGAGTGACTCGTTCGACCCCGTCGAGGTCTCCCTTTTCCAGGTACGCGACCGCCGCCCACTGCGCATACTGTGTGTTGTACGGGGTGTTGTGCTGGAGCATTTCGTTGGCGAACGCCAGTCTCTCATCCGCCGTCTTCAACCGAGTCAGCAGGCGCGAGGCACAGGTGGACGATTCGGCCGACAGCCGATCGTGCGTGCGGCCGAATTCCCAATACGCGACCGCTTCCGGTTCAAGCAGATGCCGCAGCAGTGCATCGCCGATCCCGGAGGCGTACCCGCTTTCTTTGCCGAACTTCGCCAGCGATTTGTGAACGTACTCAAGCGTCCGCTTCGCCAGCGATTGATCTTTGTGCTGATCGGCGATCACGAACAGCCGCCGCCAGTGATCACCGTTGTTCTGCAACGGCTCTTGAGCGACGAACAAGTCGAAGATCTGCTTGCTGATGTCGATCGGCCCATAATCACTGACCGAACTCAACGCTTCGTCGAGGTAGACTCGACTCTTTGGGAACCGCTTGGCGAGTTCCAAATAGGTGCGAGCGGAATCTTCACGCTGCTTGACTTGCGGCGGGATATGGCGGAAGTAGTACGCATCCTCGGCCATGAGCTGTTCCCACATTGGCTCAGGCAACGCGGCGAGATGAGTCTGCCGCAACGCCGTGCGGATCTGAGCGTCCGGGCCGTGATAAATGTTGTGCGTCCACTTCAGGTACAACGCAACGAGCGGGTCGTCGTTCTGCTTCTTGAGTTCGGCTTGCGCGTACTTGACTCGTTCGACAAGGTCTTTGTTGCCCTTCGCCTGATCGATGTACGACTGCAAGTATTGAATGAACGTCGTCATGTGCAGGTTGCGTTTGCGAGCGGCCAGAAACCGCTGCACATCCTGCTGAAACTCGCCGTCGTTCGCCGTCTGGAACAGCAGGTGCGAGAGAATGTTCCACGAGTGCCCGTCATTGCCGGGAACTTGATCGAGGAACTCGCGGCACATCGCCTTGCACTTGGCGTCGTCCTTCAGGCGGTCACGACAGATCGACAACGCCAACTCATGCCGCAAGTAATACGCGTTGTACTTGGGGTTCTTGGCGAGAGCGTCTCGCAGCACCGCTTCGGCTGCTTGCACTTGAGCCGGCTCGACCCCACTGTTCTGCACGAACACACTGGCAATGCTGTGAATGTACGGGTTGAACGCCAGCAACGGCTTGATCATCTCTAGCCCGCGAGCCTTGTCACCGTCGCGGATCAACGCGACCGACAACAACGCTCGCTTTTCGAACCGCTCTTCGCGATCCGGATATTTGGCGTCGAACTCGATGACGAGTGGCTCAAACTCGGCCCCTTTTGCCTGCGAATAGTACATCGAATTGATGAGCGAGTTCAGCACCGACCAGTCATCACGAATCGCTCGTGCCTGCCGATAATGATTTGCCGCGTTCGCATACTGACCGAGATTTCCGAAATTTTCCCCCTGCATCCGCTGCAACTCGCGAGTCTCCTCTGGCGAGTACGGCAATCCCTTCGCCAGCATCTTCGCCCCGAGCGCATTCGCTTTGGCCCACTGCCCGTACTGCCGCCACCGATAATGTGCGTTCCCGGCCAGCAACTTTGTGAACTCACCCGCCGGCAACTTGTCGAGCATGTCTTCAGCGAGGACATTGCCTTCGAAGATTTCGTTCTGATTTCCATTGTTAAAACGCCAGACTGCCGCCTCGCCGAACTTCCGCCCGTTGACATTCGGTTGCCGCTGCCACATCACGCGATACGTCTCGGCCGCCTTCTGCCGTTCACCCAGCTTGTCGAGCGTCTTCGCCAGCCGCTCTTCCAACTCCACATTCTGCGGAGCCTGCGGATACTTCTGAATGAACTGCCGAATCGAAACAGTCAGCTCTTTGTGCCGCGACATCGCCTCCAGCCCGTCGATCAGCTTGAGCATCACCGCCTGATTCCGAGGATCAGACGGATGCGCCGCCGCAAACCGCTGACCCGCGCGGATCAACCCGAACACCCGCCCATTCAAGTGGTAGAGGTCCGTCAGCTTGACCAACACCTCCGCCGCCTCCGGCGACGTGTCTTTGAACTTGTTGAGGTCCGCCTCCAACTTCGCCGCTTCCTGCGAAACGGCATCAAGCTGCTTGGAGTTTTCTGCGGATTCGGATTTCGCTGGCACGTTCGCCTGCTGCGCGAACAAGTTCTGCCCCAATCCAAAAGCCATCAGACCCGCGACCACCGAAAGCCAAAAGCGTTTCATCTGTGTCACCCTCTCGTACTACTAGTTCTCAGTTTCTTGTTTTCCTGTGCGCATTTTGTAGCGGAACGGCGCAAGCCGTCCGGTTTCACAGACACCGGGCGGCTTGCGCCGCAC
>JAYVSP010000487.1:0-12701 GCA_043775215.1 Planctomyces sp.
TGATGTGGGCGCACAAGTCCAATCGCCTCAACAACCCAATCCTCTTCGCCGCTCAAAATCTTTTCACAAGAACACGATTTCAAACGTTTGCAGAGCAGAATTCACAGCCCCGCCACCGGGCTCGCCCCAGTGTTTCCAGCGCTCTGCCGTTCGGCGAGGGCTGCGATGGAACAGCCACCAGTTGGAGCGCGAGTTGATGTCCGTTTCGGCCAGCGTGGTTCACTGCATCCGTTCGCGGACAAGCTGCTCCAGCCGGTCGATCACCGCTGCCGGCGACATTCCCGAAGTGTCAACGCGGATCGCGTCCTCCGCCGCGCGGAGCGGATCGATCATGCGGCCTTTGTCCCGAGCGTCTCGATCACGGATATCGCGCAGGATATCGTCGAGCGGCACATCTTGTTCATGCCGTTGGCACAGTTCGCGCTGACGGCGGATTGCTCGTTCTTCCGGGGCCGCGGTGACATAGAACTTGCATTCGGCTTGAGGAAACACGGCAGTCCCTTGATCGCGTCCTTCGGTCACGATGTCGCGTCCGCGAGCAAACTCGCGCTGCCGAGTCGCCAGTTCGCGCCGCACCTCTGGATTGGATGCGACGATCGAACTGCCGTGTGAGACTTCCGGCATCCGAATGTCGGCCGTGACGTCTCGGCCGTCGACAAACACGTGTTGTTCTTCGATCCGCAATTGCATGGCTGCCGCACATGCGGCGACCGCGTCGGCCTCATGCCATTCGATCGACGCTTGCCAACACCGCCACGCAACCGCGCGATACATGGCTCCCGTGTCGAGAAAATCAAACTGCAACCGCGCTGCCAGTCCGCGAGCGGCTGTGCTCTTCCCCGATCCGGCGGGTCCGTCAATCGTGACAATCATGAAGTTGCTCGTGGAGGGAATCGTTCAACGGAAAGTTTCAACGCAAAGACGCAAAGTTGTAAGGAACAAATCAGAGATGACAACGTTTGCCGAATCCAGCAGCTTGGTATCCTTGGCGCAGACTGGTGCCGGAAACCCAAGAGATTCTGGCCACGGATGAAACACTGATGGAACACGGATAAAACAAACTAGACGAATGAGATCCGAGTGACGCTGACCTTCACAATCACTTCTAAAGTCTTCGCAAATCCGTGTTTGATCTGTGTTTCATCCGTGGCTGAAAGATCTTCCCTCCACGCAAAGATTTCAAACGTTTGCAGGACAGATCACCGATTCAGCCATTTCTATTTCTTTCTTCCATCGCATCCTTCTTTGCGTTGAATTGACTACTGACTTCTTTCAATCGGCAGACGAATCATCTCGACCATTGGCCGGTGGCGAATCGAATCGCAGTTCGACGTCGGTGATTTCGAATGGAGCCAATTCCAGCCGCACGATATCACCATTGATTGTTGGTTGGCCGGTTGTGCGGCCGGTGAAGTCTCGCTGCCGAACGGCCAGCGGTGTGCGGAAGCAACGCAGGGCGACACTTTGCCGACGCCCTTCCGTTTCTTGCAAGCGCACGGCGAAACCGCTGCCCGACGGCGGGCCTTGTGACTCGTCGAGTTCCCAGGCGGCGCGATCACCACGGGGTTCGTCCATCAAGTCCGTCAATCGCGTGAGTTGCACGTTTGGGGCGTCGAGATTCAAGAACCATCCGGTTGAGCCGCATCGCGGTGGACCAGTTTCCGTGGGGATGACGAAGACGGGCGCGGTCGCATCCAAGGCGGCTTGTTGGGGGTACGGACTTTCGCAAGCGATCGAGAACCGGAAGCGTCGGCGAGTCTCGCCTTCGACGATCAACAGCGAATCGGCCATGCGTCGCCCGGTCTTGCGATGAAACGGCAGGCCGTGGGTGAGGATCGTCGTCCGCGTGTCGTCGTCGGCGATCTCAATGTATTGCGGGCTTTCGAAGCGTTCTTGCCCCATCGGCTGAGCCGCTCCAAGCACCGATCGCGTCAACACGGCCGTGCTGTCGAGCCAGGCCCAACGCACGCCGAAATAGTTCGACCACGGATCGCCATCCGGCATCTTGACCGCGTCGAGTTCGATGTCGATGTCCAGAATTCGCCGACCGCGCCACAATCGAAATGTCTGCCGGAACGTCGCCAGCAACGAGTCGTTCTTCTGATCGACGATCTCCCCTTCCGTTCGCACTTCACCGAGAAACGGCCCGCGACTGATCACCTCGACGCCGCGGCAACGCACATCCGAGTAGTACGTCTTCTCCTCGTCAACGACGCCGTCATCATCGGTGACCGTCACAGTTCGCTCGCGAGGAAACCGATAGGCCAATTGCTGACTCAGCCGATTCGGCTTGCGGCCATATTCCTTCAACCGCTGAATGCCGCCAGTCTCCGCGCTGATGTGGACCTCGAAGAACTCGTTCCGCAACACGTTGTCTTCGACGAGCGGCGTCTTGTGATTCTCACCGTGATTCTTTGGCGGCGCGATGGAACCGTTTCCCGAAGTTGGCAACCAAACAAATCCGCAGCCGGGGATTTCGATCAGTGCATTGTCTGTGGAGATTTTGTCTGGTCCCCTCGCCCCCGCATCGGGGGAGAGGGTTAGGGAGAGGGGGCCGAACGCTTCACGATTCGACGTAACCGAGTGTCCTTCCGATGTCCCCCTGACCGCTCCGCCGACCGTCGGCAGCGGCACACCGTTCGGCAACGACACGGGCACTCGGCGAGTGAAAGACAGAGGATTGACAATCAGCAGTCCCGCTGTTTTTTCCGGCGCGCCGTGCATCACCGTTTGTGCGAGTTCTTTTTGCCCCGTTGCAGCGAGTTGAGAAATTCCGTAGCCACAAGCTTCCAGCGTGTGGCTCAATTGGGTTTCGGTGTCGGTGGTCTCTTGATCCGCAAGCTGGCAGCTTGCGGCTACGGCTACGGAATCCGGGCCGGCGTCTTCAACCAATTGCTCAATCACAGCATCTTCGACTTCGTGCAAGCGGCGACCCCGTAACACGGCGGCGATGTTGCGTAGCCACAACGCGGAATCAAATCGCTGTCGCCGATTGAAATGATCCATGAAGCGGCTGATCGGATCAGGCTCGCGCGCGGCGACCGAACGGGTCAAAAACGGCGACAAGTACTCGCCCGCCAAATACTGCGTATGTCGCATCGGCGTATCGGTGCGTTCAAAGAATTCTCGAAACGTGACGAATCGGCCGAGCACCGACGAGTACGTTCCAGCCCGCAACAGGTCGTGAAAGAACACACTTTTGACGTCCGGCCAACGGGCGAAGATCAGTCCGGCTCCCTGATCCTGTTGCATCGCTTCGGCCATGCGCTGTGGCAGCCGCAAGTAACTGGTGGCTCCATCCGCCGCGAGCGGCAAGCGCGAGATCGCGTCGATGGTCGAGTTGTCGCAGCCCTCCCAACAGAGCTTGCTGTTCTCGGCATCCGGGTAGATGCCGTCATCCAGCAAGAAGTGGCACGCCGCCGAGTATCCGCACTTCTTCAGAATCTGCGGCATCAGCGGGTGCAATCCAAACCGACGTCGCCCCCATGTTGTCGGTGCGCGGCGGAAGAGTTGCTGGCAGACCGCTTGGCCTCGGCGGATGTCATGCAACACGGATTCGAGCGGCATCAGCGGTGACGGCACTTCGCGCCACTCGCCGCCGATGACCTCGGCAGACTCGCGCAACACCGCCTCGCGGAGCAGCTTTGCGACGTCTGGCTTGTCGCGCGCGAGTTGTTCGGCATCGCTGGCCGTGATGAGAAAACTGACTGGCTTGCTCCCCATGAGCAGTTTCGGCAAGTTTTCGTCGGCCGTCTTCGGCACGAGCAAGCACAGGTCGATTAGATATGAATCCACCGGATAAAACCGTTCGCGAGCTTCGTGCAGCGCTTCATAGCAGGCCGCCAAACGCAGCTTCACATCGTCAAGCCGCCCGCTGACCAAAGCCTCCGCCGCTCCGACTGCTTCGCGCCGCAGCCGCATTTCGTCGATCTCGCCGAAGTAGTGCATCTGCCGCGACAGCAGTTCGACCATCAAGTGGGTCGTGCCCAACGCCAGGAAGTCGGCGACCAATTCTTGATCAAGTTGCTCCGGTGACGTCGCCGCCGGATTGCACCCTTCGCCTGACGGTGTCTCACCCACGTCCGGCGTCTTCCCTGTTGCCACTTCCGGTGACGGAGTCCAATCGCTGGCCGCCGCGAGCACTGCGGTCAACATTTCATCCCGCTTGTGCATGCCCGAAATCACGAACGAGCCAGCCTCACGCTGTCGCGAAATCCAGTCACCGGGCACGCGGTCTTCGCATGTTGTGGGAACGATGATCAGCCGGTTCGCGATCGGTTCGGGCGGACAGTCGGCTCGATTCCAACCGGGCAGCGAACGAGTTTGTGCCAGCAGCCACGGATGCCACGCCACCGCGAAAGCATTCAGCAAACCTTCGGCCGGCTTCTCGCCAAGATCGGTCGGGAAGTCTTCCAAGCTGTGACTGGGAATCAGGATGACAACGTCGTTGATCATTGTGCGGGCATGTTATCCAATGGACACGAACCGGCGAGAGCGTCAGAGCGTGAAACTTATCTTCAAACAAGGGCAATAACATACTTGAGGCATCGGGTACTGCGAGCGGACTCAGTTGATGGCGTAGTGCCAGGCGCAACAGGACGGCTGCGTCACGCCACAATTGCCTCACCCGGCTACTTTGTCTTTGCGTCGGCCGAGAACTTAATTTGTGGAGGCTTTGGGTTGTACAGCGGCAGCAAGATGGGCGCTACTGCCATGTCGATGCTGGCTTGGTGGATATGCCGCCGAAGATATGGCCAAGCGTGAAATTGGGCACTCATAGAAAGGCCCGGCAGCAACTGATCCACAAGTGTCATCGCTTCGTCTGACGTTGCCTCATAAAAACACTCGTAGGTTGCGCCGATTGAAACCGCCGGGGGGTTGTCCGGCTCATGCACTGTGGTAACGACACATTCGCACAAAAACCTGACCATTTTCTCGGCGGCATTGACGTTGTATGCCGCGTTGACTTGTATCTTTATTTTCGTTGGGACTTCGCTGCCATCAAGCTCAAGCTGGCTATGGCTTTTACAGAGTCGTATACCAGCCAAATGGAATTTGGCTGTTAAATTCGGCTCAGCGTTCGGTTGTCGTTTTTTCTTCTTAGCCACTGCCATTGTTGATCAATCTGCAAGTCAGGGTTAAAGCAGCTATGCGCCGACAAAGACGTCGTCTGGCAGCCGAGCAGACTGATTGCCGCTGGGCAGATTCATCTCATAGGTTCTGGCGTTTCCGGGGAGCGGAACACCTGCCCGATCGTCAATCGTGGCGTCGATCGTGTCGTAGTAAATGGTCGTCGAGCCGTCATCGCAATTCTCGCGTTCAAAGTGAACCCGAAAGCGTACTCCAAGAGCAGCGGCAACCTTTTGCAACAGGGTGATTGATCTTCCGCCGTAGTCGGCATCTTCTAGCCGCGAGATAACGCTCTGAGTTGTGTTGATTCGCCTTGCAAGTTCGGTCTGCGTGAGTCCAGCAGCCTCCCTAGCTTTGTAGATTTCCATTGCGAGATACGCATTGAACTCTTCGTCCCTTACGCGCTCGGCTAATTGGGGGTCTGATGCGAGTTCCCTGCGGATGACTTCAGCAAAATTCTTTGTAGTCGCTGGCATTTGAGAAACTCCCACTCTCACGGTTCAAAATCAGCGGTGTATTTGTCTTGATCTGACAGAACGAGATTGAAGTGCTGAATTGCAAGGTCGATATCGTGGTCGGGAACTTTATCCTCCTTGGTCAGTCCGTGAGAAATAATCGCTACGTTCCTCCCGTTAAAAAAATACAGCATCCGGTAATTAACTTTTCCGCACTTCGCTCGCAGTTCATAGATTCCATCTCTTAGGTAGTCAACAATTGGTCGCCGCAGTTCGTTTCCGTGCCTTGAAAGCAAGTCGATTCGTGCCAAGCACTTTGCGTAGGCTTTTGGATTCCTCTTTTTGAGAGTAGCAATCCACTCATTGAAGGGAACCTCTCCGCTGGCTTCCCGGAACACGAGAACTTGCGTCTGAGGCATGACGTGGCCTTCATCGCAATAATGCGATAATCGACTGGGAATGTCAAGTCCCTTGAGGCTCGTTTGACACATTCCCGCAGTATGAGGGAACAACTGGGCAATTTGTGACGAACAGAAATTCACGAGAGCTGGTTTAGCACGACCAACGGTTATTTTCAAAGTACCGGAGAATGGCCCGCGCCTTGCCCCACGAGTTCGCTTGTTTGAGGACTTATTTGAAGGCCGCGAGCAAAAGGGCCGCTGAACCACCTGCCTCTGATCTTTGCTAATTTTCGGGAACTGGTTCGGGAACCAGTGTGTCTGACGATTCCACGCGGAAGGTCAGTTGGCGTAAGGTTCTTGGTTGACGGGTCGGAAAACCCTCTGATAGCCTGCCGCTGACCCATCCACGCGTGGCAAAACTCCCTTTCGCCAGTCGGCTTACATCGCGGAAGTCGAATCCACGTCTTAACTTTATCTAAGAATTTCTCGCAGACGCTCACCACTTCTCGTGGAATCGCGCCAGACAACTAAGGTGATTTGCGATGGCGGACAATAAGGCCGTTTGGGGCATTGATATCGGACAAGCAGGGCTGAAGGCCATTCGTCTGCGATACGCCGAAGCAGCGGGTCAAGCCATCGCGGTCGCGTTCGACTACATCCCTCATGCGAAAATTCTGAGCCAGCCCGACGCCGTGCCGGATGAACTCATTCAAACGGCCCTGAGCACATTCTTGTCGCGCAACGAGACCAAAAGTGACTTAATCGCGATTAGCGTTCCCGGTCAGTCGGCATTGACGCGATTCATCCAATTGCCGCCGGTTGAGGCGAGCAAAGTGGACGAGATCGTCAAGTACGAGGCCAAGCAGCAAATTCCGTTCGCGCTGGAAGACGTGATTTGGGATTATCAAACGCTCGGCGGCGGCGTTGAGGAAAGCGGCTACATGTTGGGGGCCGAGGTCGGCCTGTTCGCCATGAAGAAAGAAGGCATTCATGGAGCATTGAAGCCGTTCCTCGCGAATAAGATGGAAATCGAACTGGTGCAGCTCGCGCCACTGGCTCTGCACAACTTCCTGTGCTTCGATCAGATTGGCCTCCGCCCCGGACAGATCTTGGAGGGAGATTCCGAGTACATGATCGTGCTCGATATGGGGACCGACAATACGACGCTGCTAGTCACCAACGGCGTCAAGATTTGGATTCGTAACGTCCCGATTGGTGGCAACCACTTCACGCGTGCGTTGACGAAGGAAATGAAACTGACCTTCGCCAAAGCCGAACACCTCAAGTGCAATGCGACGAAAGCTCCCGATCCGCGAGCCGTGTTTCAGGCGTTGCGGCCAGTCTTCAATGATTATGTCGCCGAAATTCAGCGTTCCATCGGCTACTTCTCCAGCGTCAACCGCGAGGCCAAAATCACGAAGATCGTCGGGGCGGGCAACGGCTTCAAGCTGGCCGGACTGCAAAAATTCTTGCAGCAGAACCTGCAATACGAAGTCGAACGAGTCGACACCTTGCAGGCTCTGGTCGGCGATACAGTTCTCAACGCACCGTTGTTCCAAGAGAACGTGCTGAGCTTCGCAGTTCCCTACGGATTGGCCTTGCAGGCATTGAAGCTGACTCGCATTCATACGACGTTGTTGCCCTCGGAAATCGCCGTCGCGCGGACGATTCGCCGCAAGAAACCCTGGGCCGTCGTGACGGCGGCCACGTTGTTGTTCGGCTTGGCGATGTCCACGGCCGGCTACAGCAATGTCGCCAATTCCGTCAGCGACAAACGCTGGAGTGAATCCGAGAAGGCGGTCGAAGCTCTGAAAGGTGTGGAAAGTGGCCACAAATCGGCCTTTGACACGGCAACGGGCGAAAACAAAAAGCTCAAGGAAGCAGGCACCAAACTGGTGACCAATTTGGTCACGCGCGAGATGTGGCTGGAGGTCTATCGAGCCGTCAACGAATGTTTGCCACGCGACGTGGCGGATCAGCAGGATGTCGAGGACATCACGCTCAAAAACCGGATGAATATCAAAAGCATCACGGCTAAGAAATATGCGGACGTCGCCACTTGGTACACCGAGGTGAAAGCCAAGGCGGACGTTTTCAGCTCCATGATTCCCGCCGATCGTGAAAAAGGCCCCGCGGGTTCCGGATATGTCTTCACCCTGGTCGGCGAACATTATCGCCATGACGAAAATGACGAGACGAAGGCGACTCAAGGATTCGTGAACAGCACGATCCTCAAGAATCTCGATTCCTTTGAGGTTCAACAACCGGGAACTCCACAAGCGGTGCCGGTGCGGAAATTGGGGATTTCGCATGCCGTGATGCAGGTCAGGCAGCCAATCAGGATTGCGTATTATCCCAAAGGACCGAAAGCCAAAGCGGGAGCTGCCAAAGCTGCTCCGGGTAGTTTTGGCCGGTCGCCAATGGGTGTTTCCAAGATTGGCTCCCCCGATGGAAAGTCCAAGGACGGGGAAGGAGACGATCGGCGTATGATCTTCAAGAATGATTTCACAGTGCAGTTTGCCTGGGTTCCAACTCCCATTGAGAAACGGCTGAAGGAAGACCCCTTGAAGCCGGCGGTGACCGCTGCCCCGGCTGATGCGGCGACTGCCACACCGGGTGCGACGCCAGGCGCAACACAAACACCCGGTTCGATACCGGGCGCAAAGTAGGTTTTGGGACTCTGGCTCGACCGGTTCGAACAGAGTCTCGACGTTTCACGAATTCCTTTTTGGCCGAGGCCGCCATGGACAAACTCAAACCCATTCTTGCTCAGAAGTTTTGGATTTTCTTCGGGATCGTGTTGATCATGCCGTTGGCAGGCTACTTCATGACGAAGGGGGATCTCGCCGCACAGATCGAGACACGGACGGGGAAGCTGAAGACGGTCTACGATCAAATCCCCAAGGGCACAGACTCCGCGAATGAACTGTGGGTGAAAGCGATTGCCGATTTCAACGAGCAGCAGAAGCTGCACAATCGCATGGCGAACAAGCTGCTGTGGGAAGTCCAGGCGGCGAAGATTCGTTTCCCGGCGGAAATCGCGGACGTCATGAAGCAGGCGGAGTATTTCAAGCCTCTCTTGCCCGAAAAGGGAGGCCGGTCGGTCCCGTTCAAATATCAAATGAACTATACCCGCGAGATTCGGCGGCTCTGGGAAATCGTCGATCCCTTGGACGATGGCATGAACCTGCGCGATTCTGCGGCGAAGCGTAAGGTCGCGTTCACGCTCGCCGACTTACAGCAAGCCAATCCGGCCAAATGGGAGGCGATCGCTCCGACCTTTGATGAAATTTGGGGCTACCAAGAAGACATCTGGTTGCAAACGGAATTGCTCAGCGCGATTGCTCGCGTGAATGCAAACGCCCAAACACAGATCGATGCGTACATCAGGCAACTCGGCAAAATCACTCTGTTTGGCGGCTCGGCGAAAGCCGACGCGGCGGCGAGTGCCGCAGCACCTGCGGGTAGTTCCGGAATGACGGGAGGTGATGGCGGCTTCGGGACGGGAATGATGGGGGGCGGAGGCCGGCAAGCCGATGCGAAGTTATCCGCCGAGATTACGTTGGGCGAAGAATTCACCCCGGCAATCGAAGTCAGTGGTGGTGGTGGTGGTGGTGCAGCCAGTGGTGGAATGACTCCTTCGTTCGGAGGCTTTGGCGGTGAAAGTTCCGGCGGTACGCCTTCGCCAGCGGCAGCCGGAGGTGGAGCGAAAACCGAAATCAAACGTTATTTGGATGACGATGAAACTCAGCCCTACAAACGCCGCGGGTTCTATTTCAAAGTGGTCATGGACCATCGCAAGGTTCCCGATCTCCTGGCTGAATTGATGAATTCTCCGTACCCCGTCGAGATTGTTCGTGTCCATCAGACGTGGTATTCGGACGGTGGAACCGGAACTGGAGCCGGCCCGGCCAGTTCGTCCCCGTATTCAACGCCGCCCTCTTTTGGTGGGACCGAAAGTTTTGTGCCGACCGCGACATCTGGAGAAGATTCGGCCATTGGCGCTCGCCCTGGAGCTGCTGCCGCTCAGTCGGCAATGGCCGATCCGAATCTGGCCTCCGTGGCAATTCTGGGTGTGTGGACCCTTTATCGACCACCTCCGGCTGATTCCAATCCGCCAGCCGTGACACCGAGTTCCGCGGAAGCGGCACCCGCAACCGTCGCGACCAGCGCGGCCGGCGCTGATGGTGCCAAACCACCTGCTGAACAACCTTCCGACGCAAAGACCGCCTCGACTCCAAACGACGCAGAAACTCCCGAGAAGGCCGCCGAGGATGGAGACTCGAAGAAACCCGCCGCAGCCACGGATGATTCACCCGCGTCCGAAAATGACGCGGCTGATAAAAAGCCAAAGGAACCCGCCGGCCAAGATAAGCCAGCCGAACCCAAGACTGAGTAGTTTCGGCTAACATTAGAGTGCTCGGAACGATCTCAAATTTGAATTATTTGAAAATCTGAATCACATCTCACCAGTCGGGTGATCGCACCCTCAATCTCCGCAAGGAGTCAGTCATGAAAAATCTACTCGGTAAACTCAAAGGGATGAGTTACAAGCAAATCGCCGTGGAACATGGCGAGAAAGGCGTTCTGGGCCTCGTCGGCTTGATGGTGCTCATTTTCCTGGCGGGCACCAGTTGGAGCCGGTACGACAAAATGCCGGAAGAATTCCTGAAAAAGGTGGATGAGGGCAAGGCCGCCATCCAAGCCTCCGCGTGGACGGAAGATCGCGCGAAGGACTACAAGCCGGCACCCGTCAGGGAGGCTGTTCAGCAACTGCATTCGCCGTTGGAAGTCTCCCGATACCAGTATTCCACGCACTGGTTTTGGCCCATGTACCCGCAACAAGAACGGTGCAAAGAACCGAAATGGCTGACACCACTGGAACCGATCGTGGATAGTGGCAAGGTGATCATTGTGGAACTTCCGCAACAAGATCAGCCACAGAATCTCATCGCCGGAAAGATCGACACCGCCGAAGATGCGAAGACAGCGGAAGACGGCGACACCCCGCGTCGTACAGTCGACGGAGATGGTCCCCGCGGATTGGCTGGAGGCGCGAACTCCGTACCCGGAGCCAACCCCAAGTTTGGACCGAATAGTGGGGCAGGAATGAATATCGGCGACATGAGTAGTGGCATGCAGGGAGCGACCGGACCAGTCATCAATTCACGTGGAATTCGTTTCACTGCGGTGCGAGCGGTCTTCCCGTTGAAGGACCAGATCGAAGAGTTGGTCAAAGCCATGCATGAGTCGACCGCAAACGCCGCGAAGCTAGTCATTTTCGTGGATTTTGAGTTGGAGCGCCAAGTGGCCGTTCCGGGAAATAAGCCTTGGTCGGGTCCGTGGGAAAAAGTGGACCTGCAAGCGGCTTTAGATGTGCTTGAGCATGTGGACTTCGATACGGAGTTGGTTGATTTGGGCTTCACGGATCCGGTCTTCACGATGCCGCTACCTCGCAGTGTCACGGCTCATAAGTGGATCAAATATGCGTCTCATCCCAAGATCAAGCAACTCAATGAAGAGGTGGCTGAAGCTCAACAGCACCTCCTGGAAATGATGGTCGAGAAGGCCGATAAGGAAAAGTTGGAAGATAAGACCCGTCGGCGTGGGTTAACGAGCATTCAGCACGACGGACGTGGACTGCGCAATCAAATGAGCGGCTCAATGCCGGACATGACGAAGCAAGTCCAGAATCAATTCGGTTCGGGAAACGCGACAATGTATACAGGCGGCCTCCCCGCCGGTGCTGGAGCTCGAATGGGCGAAACTGTCAACTTCATGGGCGGTGAAATGCAAAAGGACTTGCGGCTCGCCAAGTATTTGTTGTTCCGTTATTTCGATTTCAACGTGAATCCCGGAAATGCGTACCGCTATCGAGTGCGTATGGTGCTGCTCAACCCGAACTTCAAACGTCCGGTGGAAGAGTTGGTGGATGAATCGGTCGCTGCCGGTGAAAACCGGATCACCGCCTGGAGCGAACCGACCACGCCTACCTATTTCCCGGAAGAGCAAAAGGTCTTTCTGACGAAAGCGGACAAGGCCCGTCCGGATACCGGATTGCCGTCTGCCACTCTGGATATCATTCAGTGGTTCACAGATTCTGGAATGCACATCGCTGCGAAACTGGAGAAGTTGCAACTCGGTCAATTCGTCGGCGGTCGTCCCAAGATCAAAGTGCTGCGACCGGGAGCGGAGTCCTTCAAAGAAGAAGAGGTCTCTATCTTTACTGGCAGCATCCTGGCCGACATCGCGTCGGCCCCGGAACTCGATCCCGTCGAACATGCTGACCTGAAGGTGAATCCCAAACTGCTAAAGCAAGTGGGGGTCGACAAAGCATTGCTAGTCGATCGGTTCGGCCAATTGGTCGCACTGGATCCCAAAGCTTCCGCGGATGAACAGACTGCGGCTCAGAAAACGGTCGCGAATGAACACAAGACGTGGGAGTTTTTGGAAAAGAGTGCAATTGCGGCAACCCCGGGCAGCGATTTGGATCGCTTGAGCTTACGCGGATCTTCCGCCGGACCGGAAAACATGAGCAGTATGATGTCTTCCATGATGTCAGGACCGTCCAGCCCGTTGAAGAAGGGGGGAGCCAAACCGAAGTCGGCGGCCCCGAAAGCTCGCGGTAAGCCGGCTGGCGGTTGACTTAGGACCGGCGCAGAAATTACTGTCGGGATTGTCGTCTTTCGCTCCGCGAAAGAACGTTCTTTCGCGG
>JAYVSP010000488.1:0-4368 GCA_043775215.1 Planctomyces sp.
CAACTCTTTCGCCGTCATGACACACCTCCCTGTGTGACAGACACTTAACACATTCCGCCAACTTGCGGAAAGACCGAGTTTGCGCTGTAGTATTAAGCAGCAGGAGTACTGACAGCCTGTGGAGCGGATCGTACGTTGTCGGCGCATGGGACGAACTCCGCATTCGGACCCGGGACGATCCCCGTTCCACAGTGTCGGGCGTAGGCTCTCGTGAGCTCCGCTCCAAACAAAAAGATTTGAGCGGTGTAGTAATTCCATAACATCAACACGACGAGTGACGCGGCGGCTCCATACGGCGACGTGATCGCAGCCTGACCGAGGTAGAAACTGAACAGCGACTTGCCAATCGCAAAGAGCAGCGAAGTCACGATCGAGCCGAACCACACATCGGACCAGGCGATCCGCGCATCGGGAAGGAAGCGATGGATCATCGCAAACAGAATCGTGATGACCGCAAACGAGACACAGGTCGGCAGCACATGAGTCAGGAACGAGTTTGCCAGCAGACCACTTTCAGTACCGTTCAACATGCCACTGACCGCCGAAACGACCGTGCTGAAAACCAGTGAGGCCAACAGCAAAAAGGCCGAGCCGAGTACCAGCAAGAACGAGAGCAGCCGACTTCGCACCAGACTCCAGACGCCACCATTTGCCTTGGGTTGAACTTCAAACACGGTGTTCAGCGCATCCTGCAACTCGCCAAACAAACCAATGGCTCCCACCAGAATGACAATGCCGCCAACGAGGCTCGCCATCACGCCCGAGCCTTGCCGACCCGCTGCCGCGATCAGCGATTGCAGCGTGGTCGCCGCCTCATCGCCGACGAGTGATCTCAGCTCACTCAGCAGTCGCCCCTCGGCCGCCTGACGACCAAAGGCGACACCCGTAATTGCCACGACCACCAGCAACAGTGGCGCCAGCGAGAAGGTCATGTAAAACGCCAGCGCCGCCCCGAGGCGAGGCACTCGATCGGAGATCGACTTCCAGCACGCCTCACGAAGGATCGTCCACAAGACTCGTGGCGTCATGTTGCGATTCCTGACGGCGAATCCTGACAATGTCTGCCGGCAGAACGGGGCCTGTCGCGTGCCCGACCGGACCATACGTCGGAAGCGTCTTGTTTCACAAAATGCTGAATCCAAACGAACCGTTCGCAACGAATAGGAACCGACTCTGACGGGTGCCGAAGATCGCGACGAAATCATTCAAAGGACGGACTGCGTCCGGTCGTTCAAAAGACCCGTTCGACGGCCAGTTCTGGTGGCGAATTGGAAGTCGGATCCTCGGGAGCGCCATTCGACGACCTCGAAACATCGTCCAAAGGCAACACCGGACCTGGTATGCGCTGACCGCCGAGTTTGCTCGTGAAGCCGTCTACGATTTCGGCAATCTGCGTTCGGAGTGCCGGTGGAGCCGAGCTGGAAAGCAGGTCTCGCGCCAGACCGAGAGATGTCCCGATTGCCAACCCGCGCAACTTCGCAATCTCGGCTCCAAACGTGTCGCCGATATAATCCGTCCAACTCGAGACTGCTGCCGCCGAGTCGTCCGGGTGCGTCTCCGCCGCAGCAGCCGCAGTATGAAAGCCGTTATGCTCGCCGGCTCTGTCTGAACCGTTGAGCGACGCGGCCGCACCGCTTGCAATTCGATCGCTGGCATTTCTCGTTGACCCGGACGCGGGCTGCAGATACCGCCCTCCGATGTATCCCACCGCGATGGCCCCGGCAAACACGTGCCAAGGATACTTTCGGACCTGTTCCGGCAAATCAAACGTCTCCTTCACCGAGGCCACGGTTTCCGCGACCGAGTTTCTGACAGTCTCAACCGTTCCCTGGACTGCGGCATTCACGTTGCCAACGGTCTCCGAAACGGACGCCGTTGCGTTGTTGACCGTGTCCACCACGGAAGCGGTTGCCTCGGCGACCGAAGCCGTCGCCGCCTGAACAGTGTCCGAGACCTTCACTTCCAATAACTCAAGCTTTTCGTTGAGTGCGGCCCGCGACTCATCGATTTGGAGCTGAAGCTCCTCCTGTTCGGTCGGCATCACCAGCGTGTCGTCTGTCATTTGCGCGTCTCCTTCACGATCCGAGTAGATCCATCAGAGATGGGATCCAAAGTATTGAGCCGCTTAATCCCGTTCATTAAGGGAATTGATCCACAGGCGATCACAACACTCCCCACAATGCCATAGCCACCCCAGAGAGGAAGCGTCGGGAAAAGCTGCGTAAGCAAAAGCGCGAGCATGTGACAAACGAGGAGGCCGCCGATTTGAACCAGCGCAAAGCCGATCACCACCGACACCAATCCCTCTTTGGTTTGCCGTATGTCGCGCAGCACCTCGCTCCGAAACAGAGCGAGATGCTTAAGTCCCAAGTCTTGCGCATCGGCCACAATGCCGGTGACCAGTTGCGTGACGCTCACCTCAGCGTCGAGAGAGGTGTCGATTGACATGAACTAACTCCTTGATGTGGTGGCTCGCGCCAACAGGAAGCCGATGCCGACGCCAACGAACAACGAGGGGATCGGGTTCCTTTTGATCATGTTTGCCATGTCGCAGGCCATCCCTTCCAATCCTTCTCGCTGCAAGTAGCCCCCCGTGTCCTCCAGCGTCTTGGCGACGGCAGAGGACGCTTGTCCGAGAGCGCCGTCGTGGGGAGCGTTGTGACGAATCGCCTCGCCGGCAGCCTTCAGTCGATTGCCCACCGCCCCCGTGGCGTCCTCGGCCTTCTGTCCAAGATACGAGGCCGCTTGCTGACCTTCCTTCGTCACGGCGGACGCGGCATCCCTAGCCTTATCGCCGACGTAACCCGCCGCACTCTTGACGTTTTCGGCAACGGACGTTGCCGTTTGACCCAACGTATTGCCAACGTCTTGAGCCTTGTTTTTCATCGTCGTCATTGTATCCGCCATGATTCATTCCCTTCGTGTGAGTAGGTTCCCGCCGGAGTCCAGTTGAGCTTGGGAAACAACTGCGTTTCCCAACATCTGACATCGACGATCCAGTAGCAACCGGACGGAGTATCTGATTGGCAACTGTCGCGCCACTCGATGCGATTTCGCGGATGCCGCTTCAATCTGCTGTTTGACATTCGTATCGGGCACACCGAGGTGTCCGTTCCACACTTTCGCCTGGTAGTTCAAAAGTCAAAGTGGTCGAGCACCGTTCAATCCGCCGTCGAAGGTAGCGCGTATTCCGGCGAAACAGAATCGCAGTCTCGGGCCGGGGCACCGCGAACCGCCGGTACGTAAAAAAACCGGAGTCACTTGTGACTCCGGTGGCTTCGTTTACGGCGGGCGATACTGCGACAAACTCGCTCGCCCACGAGCATTCGTCCCTACGTTCATCGACCCGTCACACGCTCCCATGCATCGCGAGCGGCGAGTTTCGCCTGCGCCCACGAGAGGCGCGAGGTGGAGCGAGACTTTTCCCAATGCTTGGATAGCTCGGGTTCGACATCATCAAACTGACGGTTTTGATAGCGTGTGCGGTTCTCCCAACCATATCGGTAGGCGGGAGCATATTCGTCGTATTTGGTTTTCGCGCTGTAATTACGGCCGACTTGGATAAGCCTCACGCCAGTACTTGTCTTCCACGGTTGGATCGATCGATTCGGCCACGGCCTTGCCACCGAGGCCACCCGCAACGGCACCGGCCACCACACCCACGGCCGCGCCGATGGGACCTCCCAATGCACCCGCTGCCGCGCCCGTCAGCGCGCCTGTCACTGCGGCACCGACACCAACACCGACTGGATGTGCGCCCGCCTCATTCGTGATGGGATCCGGATTGCGATCACGACCCGATTTGGCAGGCTTATCCGCGACGCTACTTCTTGTCATTTGAAATCTCCCTCGATCAAAGTTCAAACCAATTCATTCCGAGGTGGCGGCCAATTGCGCAACAACGCAAACCGCACTCGCGACACACGCCTTCGATTGAAGAAGGCGTGTGTCGCGACGACGGCGGACTCGGATTCCGCGGTATTCATCAATCTCCCGTTCACAGCGGCGGAACACGGCGTCCCGACAGCACTGAGACGAGAAACAAGACGAGGAACACGACGAACAACACATGTGCCACCCACGCGGCTTGCCCTGCAATCCCGCCAAAACCCAAGAGGGCGGCGATGAGAGCGATGATTAAGAATGTCAGTGCCCAAGACAACATGATTGCCTCCGTCTGTTCGAGTGTTTCTAAAGATCGTCCTCTTCCAACCATGTCCGGCCGCGACGATGTCAAACGGTTTTCTGACTCACAGCCAAAAAGAACGTCGAGCTTCGATTCGTGGCCGAGTGCGTCCAACGACTAAGAGGCTATCCGGAAAGACGATTGTGGCCAACTTGATTAAGTCGTTGAACTTGGGTGCCACG
>JAYVSP010000489.1:0-14849 GCA_043775215.1 Planctomyces sp.
CATCGTTCGAGCCCGGAACGACAAAACAGAACTTAATTCAGAAAACGCCCCGCTGACACGGGTGACTCCCGCCAAAATCCGACTCCGCTCAGCGCTGAACAGATTCAAGATCGCATTCTGATCCGCCGCCGGAACCTGATTCAACACGAGCAGCCGAATCGTATCCGTTCCCCAAGCGACATCGTAAACGCCCGGTTGCACAGTTTGCAGCGAAATTCTCCCGGCCAACTTGTCTGGAAATCGAGTCGCGATCGCAAACAAGCGGATGGATTCCTCGGGCAACAGTCGATCCAACGACGGGCTGACTTGCTTGCGATAGTTGACCGAGTGCCCCACCAATTCCTTCAGCGCCCAGCCGTCGAGCGGTTCGTGCAGCGATTTGTACGTGATCAAATTGTGGTCGGCGAGCGGCCCAAAGCCGTCCGGCAGCACCGGCGTCTTGTCGCCACGACGCCGACGCACAATCACAATGTCGAGCCGTTGTTGCTTGACCGAAAAATCCAGCTCACGAATGACCTCCCAATCCGACCCTTCAAACAGCTCGGTTAATACGATGCCAAACAACCGATGCCAGTCCGTCACGTCGGCAGAAGAGGATTTGTCACGACGTGCCATGCTCGCCAACTCCGCGTTGCTCGGTTCAAATTCAACGTCAACAGCCTAGCAGAACGAATTCCGGTTCCCAACGAAGCAACTGCGTGTCGTCCAACAACGTGAAATTACCATTGATCGACGAGGCGGCATTGACGATGAGTGTGCCGCCGGTCAGCGAGAAATTGTTGCTCGTGGTCAGGCTGTTGACGGTGTCGGTTCCGGAGTCGTGTTGGATGGTGTTGCTGCCGAAGTCGATCGTCACGTCGTCAGCGGAAGTGGGGAGGACATTGGTGGACAAATTGTCTAGGTCGCTCCAATGAGTGCCGTCGCCGCCGGCGTCCCAAGTCACGGCCGCCAGCAAGCAGCGATTCTCCAATTCCTCCAACCGCCGCCCGACATCGCGTGGCACGAGGCGGATTCGCGCGTGGCGGCGGTTGATCCGCGAGGAGGAATTCCAAGATCGACGCAGCAACTCACTGAACCGGCGAATGAGCATGTGCGGCTTCCTCTGGGCTTGGTGTGAGTAGGTTGGGATTCCGTCCCGATCAAATCGTCCCGACTTACGTGCTTGTTGGCGATTGACAGTCACTTTCAATACCGGATTGGTCGGGATGGAATCCCAACTTACGGCTCGACCGTCGCTTAGCCCGTTTGTTTGTTGAACCCCAACGCCATCGGCTTGGGCGCGCACGCCGAAGGCGTTGCGGTTAAACGTGTCAAAACGAGAGGAGCGTCAAACCAGAGCCGCTCCATCAACCCCGTTGGGCTGCTGCAATCGTGGATTGACGCGGATGAATCCGAAGTCGCCGAACAGAAAGCCACAGGCGATTTTTTGATCCAAGCACTGGACGCGGATCGGCTTTCCGACCGCAAACTGTTTCCGCTCGAATTGAAAGATGTGACGTGGTAGACCGCATCGTCTTGCTGGATGCTGGTCCGCTGGGACTGGCGACGAATCCGAATCGGTCGCCATCGAACCTCGCTTGCACGCGCTGGTTGCAAGCACTGTTGGCTGGCGGAGTCCGAGTGCTTGTCCCGGAAATCGCGGGCTACGAAGTTCGGCGTGAATTGTTGCGTGCCAAGAAAGAACGTGGCGTTGAGAAGCTCGACGCACTGGCGAGTTCCGTGGGATACCTCCCCTTGACCACCGCAGCAGTTCGTCAAGCGGCGGCAATTTGGGCGGCGGCTCGGCAGCAAGGACGTCAAACTGCACCTGATCACTCGTTGGACGCAGACGTGTTGCTGGCCGGCCATACTTCGCAAATCGCTCCTGCCAGTCCTCGATAATCGCGACATCGGTTTCCGACAATTGGGGAAACCAAAGGAACTTCATCCCCTTGGGCAAAGTTTCCAAGCAAGTCGATCCCGCCATGCTCACCGCAGCGAAGGCACGTTCGACGGTGCGGCCGAATTGCGTTTGGCTTGAGCATGACGACCGGCACGTCAACGACCAGCTTACAGTCAGCGACATTACGCCATACAAAATTACGCCATACAAACAATCTGTCGCCGAGTTTCTTCTCAGAGTTCAATGATTGAAAATGAAGTTAGCCAGTGGCGTGACCGTCAGATAGCCATCGCGCTTCGAGTTGGATGTCGATGTTTCGAATTCTGACGGACTCAGATAATCGAGCGGACGGCAGGTGATGACGATGACCTGAATGCCGTTTTCATCCGCGCTGGCTCGCAATTGATTGCGGAACCAGAGTAGGCGATCGGGATCGCTATGCGCAAGCTGGTCGTCAAGAACGAGTGTCGTCTTGAGATAGGAGGCCAATGACAGGCGGATCAGAGTCGCGAGTTGATGTCTGGCTCCAACCGATAATGACTTCAAATCGCGCTCACTACTATCTGTGGTGATTTTCTGAAGACTCAAATTGGGAGCCAGCAGGACGTCGCTGTAACGGTTGTCGGTCAATTTCAGGAACAGTTCCGACACAGGTTTCGCCAGGCTGTTTCCAAGATGTGCGGCGTGTTTCGCGTCGGTCTGTTTGAGTAATCCGAGCAGATGTTGAGTGGCTTGAAACTCAAGCTCGAGTTCGTCGGAGCTGGCTCTGAGTCGTTCCAGGGACTCGCGTTCTTGCTCAAGCTGTTCGCGGACGACAGCACCCCCGACGAGGCTGAGTTGACCACGTGTTTTGTCCAATGCTTGAGTCTGCTCTTGCAGCGTCTTAGTCCACAGTGAGAGTTGCGTTGCCATTTCGGTCATCTCTGTTTCCGAGACATCGCAGACAGCAAATTCGCGTTCTAATTCGAGACGTGCCGCCGCCAACCGCGTTTCGGCGGCGTCCACTTTGAGCGTAGGCTCATTGGGACGAAGCTGCCCCAAACGAATGCGTGCCTCATCGCGGCACAGTCGGGCCGTAGCGACAGTCGCTGAGATTATTTCGGCTTCGGCCTTTGCCTGTGTCTGTTGTTCGTTGAGTTGTTTTTCCAATGCCTGAGCTTGTTGGTATTCGCGCTCGGCGACATCTATTTCGGCGGTCGCGTTCGTTTCGAGCGTTTCGAGTTCCGCTTCGACCTGAATTCTTATCTGCTCGGCGGCTGCAAGAATGTCGCTGGGCGGCGCGTTGAGCTGCGCTCTCAGTTCATCGTGCCGTGTCTGGCGATCAGTCAGCCTCTGTGATGCAAGGCGAATGAGGTTGTTGGCCTCAGCCAAGGTCGCGTGTGCTTGTCGATCCTCATTCTCCGCGTCCATTAGCGTCGGCCGTAATGGCGTCAACGCTTGCCCGCTGTCCTGAAACAATTCGTCGATCTCTTGTTCAATCGCGGCGAGATTGGCCACGAGTAATTCAGAAAATAGCTCGTTGCGTTTTGCGATCTTGGTTTTGATTTGGGCGAAGTATTCGGAGTTAGGCAAGCTGATCACGGCGGCCTGACGCGCGGCATCAAATCGCAAGCGTCGGTCATCGCGCGTCGTGCGGGCATCGCTCAGTGGCTGATAAGCGGCATTCACCGCCGACTTGGCTACGTCACGCTGCTCGCTGAGTCGAGTCGCGTCCGTTTCAGCCCGTTGACATTCGCCGTCTGCCGAATCAAGTTCAGCGGACACATTCGCATCGAGCGCCGTCAATTGATCGTCGATCCGACTCCGCGTCTCCTCTTCTGTCGCACGAATGATTTCGGGCGGCTGGTCGAAGGCGGTCATCAGCTCATCAAGTTGAGATTTCCGATTGTTCAGACGTTCCATCGCCAACTGCGTGGAACTTTCGGCGTTTGCCAATTCCTCGCGCGATTGGCGAGCCGCGTTCTCTGCCTCGACGAGGGATTGCGGCGAGCTGACTGGCCGATGTCTTTCGTCCGTAGCCGAACTTGTGAGAGTTCGGTCCGAAGTCTCACGCCTTCGGCTACCCGATAAGATTTCATCGTTCGCTCGCCTAATCTCGCGCGTCAGCGCCTCAAGATCGACCATTGTTGTGGTGGGATGAAGCGCACTGCCGGGCTTCGCGAGGTTCGCTTTCATTCGCGCGAAGTATTCTGGATCGGCCGAGACCCCCGTCTCGGATGCGGAGACGGCGTTCTGAAACCGCAAACGACGATCATCGCGCGCGATGCGGGCCTCGCCGAGTGACTGCATGGCCGTCTCGGCCTCGGTTTTCACCGAGTCGCGTTCGGCATGGAGGCAAGATTCCTGCGCGATCGCTTCTTGGCATTCAGCTTCCGCCGCCGCGACAGCGGACAGGATGTTGGCTTCCAGGGATTCAAGCTCAGCGGTGATGTCCCGGAGAAGTTGTTCGACTTCCGCCTTCACTTGCTCGATTGGTCGGTCCCACTTTTTGGACAACTCCGCGAGCCGATGGCTTTGATTGGTGAAGCGTTCCTTCGCCACCTGAAGGCGGCTTTCGGCTGCGGTCGCGTTGGCGCGAATCTGCTCCAAAACATTTGCCGCTTCATCACCACTTGGAGCAGGCTGCGAAAGTTCAAGCCCCGCATCCTGTCGCGCAACAGCAATCTGTCGATCGAGTTCATCTCGTCCGACCGGGATCGCAGCCAGTGCCTCATCAGCAGCCGTCACGCGAGCTTCCGCGGCGAATTGCCGCTGGCGAGCTTGATCCAAAGCCTGACGGGCCGCGGCGACTTGTCCCTCATGATCGCGCGCGATTTGAAGGGCTTCCTGAAGGTCACTCGCCAATTGCTGCAAGCTGTTGGCGGATGCCTGATCGGAAATCGATTCGAGCCTTTGAAGGTCTTCTTCAATTTTCTCAAGTTCAATCTGCGCGGCCTGAAGACGTTTCGAAGAAAGGTCAACAGCGGCCTCAATACTTCCCAAAGCTTCGGTGATCTGTTGCGACGTTTGGTTCCAATCTCGTTGTGCGGCATCGCAAGAGGACTGAGCCATCAAACACTTGGTCGCGAGTTCGCCTCGTTGCTCTTTGAGTCGTTCACGCTCAAGGGTCGAATGTCCCAAAGCTTTTTGTATCGCGGCGAGTTTCCCAACCAAGACGGCGGCAGCGATTCCCGCGAACACTGCAAGCGTTCCAAGGACCAATCGTCCGTCACTAAATACGATGGTCATGGTCAGCAGAATGATTGAGACAACACCGATCGCAAGACTGCCGGCTCTCAGCCGATTGGCTGTTTTCGCCAGCAACGACAGTTCTGTCGCATTGCTGGCAAGCGCTTCGTCGGCTGCGGATTTTTGCGAAGTCAGGTCATCCCAATGACGCTTGGTTTCAGCGAGGGTTTGGCGTTTATCGGTCGCCGCGTGAGCCTTTGCCGCGACATTTCGAGCGTGGTCCAATGCCGCGAGCGCCCGCAGGCGTCCAGCAAGCAGCGTTTCTTTCCGGAATTGATTCTCTCGTGATTGGTTCCGAACCTGCTCAAGAGCATCTTTGGTGGTCTGAATGGTTCTCTGTGCCGTGTCCAGCGCGTCTTGGAGCCTCTTGGCCTCGGTCTGTGTTCGCTCGACTGTGGCATTCTGTGCCGACAACTCTTGGCGAGCGGTTTCTTGCGAATTCAATAACGTCGTCAGTTGGAGAAGGTCGTCGTCGAGGCGGGCGACATCGACCGCATTCCGCGCACGTTCCAGGGAAGTACTGGTCTCCTGACGCTGTCGTTCGCACTCGTCAACTTCTGCCGCTTGCGACTGAATCATCTCTTTCAGATCGAGGCATTCAGCGGCCAGTTCCGCTTCTCGAAGGGCGACGTCGCGTTGAGCCAACAATGTGGTGCGTTGTGCGTTCAGTGAATTCTCAGCGGTCAAACGCTGTTGATCGCGTGTTGCTGTCAGGCTGGCGACGTTTTCGCGCGCGGCCTGCCACTGAGCGTCGAGCGTCTGAAACGCGGTCGCGGCCTTTTGGTGGAGTACATCTTGCTTGAGGAAGTCATCATCAGCGTCGCGCAATGCGGATTCTGCCGACTGCAAAGTCTGCTGCTGATCCCTGAGATCAACCAGAACAAGCAGCTTGGTGGCTCGATCGGCGACTTGGCGCGCACGTCCACGTTCCTCGTTCGCCTGATGGAGTTCCTGGTCCAGCAAATCGACTTGCCGCGCCGCTTCGATCGCTTGATTTGCGGACGCAATCAAGCGATCGGATTGATCACGTCGAGCGAGCAATGTGTTCCGTTTCGCTTCGCGCGTTGCTTCGACGGACGTTTGAAGCTGGTCGCGTTTCGCCGAGCGACTCGCGACTTTTTCTCGCGCGGCTTGCCACTGGACATCGAGGGTTTGAAACGCCGTCGTGGCCTCCTGATGAAATGTTTCTCGCGTCTGAAATTCAACCTCGGCCTGGCGCATCGCGGCTTCTGCGGACTGGAACGTCTGTTGAGATTCGCGGAACCTAACAAGTTCGAGTCGCCTGGCCGCTCGATCCGCGCGGTCAGCGGCGGATTGATGTCGCTCATTCGCCTGCTGAAGCTCGGCTTGTTGAGAGTCAACGTGGCGTGCCGCTTCGATGACTTCGTTGGCCGACAGAATGAGCCGATCGGCTTCATCGCGTCGTGCGAGCAGCGTGCTCCGCTTGGCTTCGCACGATGTCTCGACCGAGGCTCGAAGTTGATCTCGTTTTGTGACGACTCGCGCGAGTTCCTCCCGTGCGGCGTGAAGTGCGTTGGTGATTGATTGCAGCTTTTCAGCGGCCGCCGAATGCTGAGAATTCGTGTCATTGAAGTTCGCTTCAGCAGTTTGAAAATCGGCTTGGGCTTTCTCCATCGCACTGTGTTGTTGCGTAGCAAGCTTGAGTTGATTCGCCGCCTCCAAGACAGCCTTCGAGAGTTCCAGCCGACGACGGAGTTGACGACATTGGATTTCCGCTTCGTTTTGCTTTTCCGCGAGTGACTGAATGGCCGCCTCGATTTCGTCGCTTCGGCGGACCCGGTCTTCGAGTTCCCTGAGGCGTTGTTCTTGGCGATTGATCTCGTCCGCGCAACGGACCAATGGAGAATTTGGAGTGCGGCGGCGTTGGCCGGTTTCGGTAAAAACCTCGCGAGCTCGTGCTTGGAGCCGATCAAGTAGAGCGGCCACGACCGGCTCCTGAGCGAGTGCCCCAAGAGCTTCGGTCAACAAGCTCCGGCCACTCTCGGTTCGGTCCTCATCAAGATTCGCTTCAAAGATGAATGTGACCTTGTCCTGTTCCCCCAACAACGCGGTCGTCAGATAGCTCTCGGGAACACCGCGCGGTGCCCCCTGTCCACCCGGAGCCGGGATTCCCCAGGCGAGCAACTGTCGCAGGCGTCCCTCCACGTCTCGCCCGCATGCCTCTTGAACGACACGTCCGTTGCGGGCCACTCGTTCGAGCAACGAGCTGCCGCGTGCTCCTTTCCCAAACGTCTTGGTGATCCGCCAAACGATCGCAGGTCGTTCCGACTGATCGGCGTTGTCCGTAGGGATCGCATCCGCTGGCGTTTCGAACTCAATGACAATGCGGGGGATCAGGTCGGTTCCCCACGGGACAAGCTCTTCAACGGCCTTCGATTCCACGGGCAAGAGGAAGCCGACCCGAAGGGCTTCGCTCAATGTGGACTTGCCCAATTCATTCGGCCCGAAGAGCACGTTCAGTCCCGGACCAAACGCCAATGATGCTTCACGCACTCGCCGGAAATTCGCGACTTGAATCGAGCGGAGAAGCATCTATTGAACCTCCTCTAAAAGCCGCTTGAGGATGATGATCGCCCGCTGCGCGACGGCTTGCTGCGAAACTTCCAAGGAGCCGCTTTCCTGTTGCAGCAACGCCGCCGTTTCCAACACGGCCTTTGGGAGGCATGACGCAAAGGCATCCGAGTCCGCGGCGATATGAACTCGTAATTTCGATCGATCGCACAGAAGTGCTCCGGCACGGGCATTCGTGGCTTCTGTTCCACGCAACGTGAGCAGCACACGATCGACCTGGTTGGCTTCGCGAGCAGTCACGCTCAAATCGAGCGAAAGCTTGACGACGGTCGATTGGAGGTCTTCCGTCGCCAGCGCCTGTAATTCTGCCAAGCTGCGGACGGTGACTTCTCGCCAAGTCCATCGCGCCACACGTTCGCGGCGCACGATGGGTCGTGCTCCATGCCTTTTGAATGACACCAGCGCCACATAGCCGGAGTCAGACTCTCGAAAACTGGTTGGTTCTGGAGTGCTCGGATAGATAATCGGCGCGACGGCATTATCAGAAATCTCGCGAAAGCTATGCGTGTCGCCGATCGCCAAATAGTCGAGTCCTCGGCTGCGAGGCGCATCGGTCGAAATCGGAAAATTTGTGGCGTGTCCAGCAATGTCGAATGTCGAACCATGAACCAGTCCGATGCGAATGCGGTGGTCTCCATCGGTTCGTGACGGGAGGGACAAGGCCAAGTCTCGATCACCGGCCGTCGAAGTACAGGGAGCGGCGCAGACAACCGCATTGTGAGGCAATTCCAACTGAAAGTCTTCGCGATCGACGACGTGAACCCAGTCGGGCAGAGCGCGTCGAAACGGGTGTCTCGGATGGTACACCGACTCCGGCGTAATCGGATCATGATTGCCCGGCAGCAGCACGACCGGACGAGTCCAACGCTTGCGCCGTGAGAAGATGTCGGCGACGGCTTGCCACCACTGCTCACCGGGATTCGGGCTGTCAAACAAATCGCCCGCACAGAGCACCGCGTCCACCGCGTATTGATCCGCGAGTCCCAGGATTCGCTCGATCACGCTGACGCGATCGCGGGCCAGCTTCTGCGAGACTTCAGGCTCGAACTGTCCGAACGAGCGACCAACGTGCCAGTCAGCCGTGTGCAGAATCTTCAGCATGAAGGGCCTCCCGCGATCCGAAATGTCGCTTCGAGGATTCGTTCAACGCTTGGCTGCCGAAATCGCCGCTCAAACAGACGCGACCGCCATTGCTCGTAGTCCGAGTCTTGTCCCTGGCGCAGCCGCTCGATCTTGTCTTCCAACTTTTGCAGTTCCGTGCTCAGTGACTCAATCGACTTACTGGCTTTGCGTTGACTGGCCGGCGAAGTTGCACGTTCCTTTTTCAGTTCCTCCTCTTCGATCTTGCGTGACACCGTCAATTGCTGACGTCGCAAAACCAGGATCTGGTCTTCGAGGTATCGGTCAAGCTGTTCGAGCTTCCGAACGAAGTGCTCTTCTTCCAAAGCCATCGTCACGGATTGATCGTCAACGATCGCCTCGTCGATGGCATCGTGAATCGCATCTTCATCGACCTGGATCGGCGAGTCGGGAGAAGGAATGTCGTGCGGCTCAAGACTCAGCAGTGCGGCGATCGCACCAGGGGCGAGCGGTTCAAGCTGCCCTTCAAGGAGCATCGTGACAAGCACATGATCAACCGGCTCGAAACCACGGTACGAAACCTTGGTGGCAATCATCCGTCCCGCGCGACCTCTGAATGACTCCAGGCAATCAGGCACCATGCCATCTGGAAATCGAAACTCGACGTGCCTCGACTGATCTGTGGCCTTCCGTGCTTCCTCAACCGCAGCGAGGAAAAGCGGATGCCCCGGATGCAATAAGTCTTCGTCGTGCGAGCCGCGTGATCGCCCGATGATGATGCGACCACCACCGCGATAATCATTTGGAAGTGCCGCACTCTGTCCGATCTGATACTCAATCCGTCCCTCAGACTCAGTTCGCTCATACTTCACCCGCGTGGCGGTGAGGAATGCTCCGAGCAGTCGATCAAGGTCGCGGTCGAGCCGCTCCAGGCCAGCAGGCAATTCCGCTTGCCACTTCCGAAAGACCTGCCGAACCGAATCGTCAAGCCGACTGGAAATCAAATCCGATGCGCGAGCTTGTTCGCGATCAAAGTCCTCACGTTTCGACTCCAACGCCTTGCGCAATTCGCGAAGTTGTTCGATCACATCCTCAATCGTTCGCGCACGTTGATAAATCTCTCGAAGCTGCCGCTCGAATTCGACTCCCAGACCAGAAATCAACGGTTCGGGAAAGTCATACTCTGGCTTGTGGAGTACGAAGTCAGACGCATCCAACACTTTCCCGAAGAGGTCGAGTTTCTGACTGAGAATGTCGAAGGTCAGTCGCTGAGCCTCATTGCCTCGGTCCAAAAAATTCAGGACCGTGACGCCGCGGCGCTGACCGTAACGATGAACGCGGCCGATCCTTTGTTCGATGCGCTGCGGATTCCAGGGCAAGTCATAGTTGATCAGCGTTTCGCAAAACTGAAGGTTGAGTCCTTTGGCACCGGCTTCCGTCGAAATAAAGATCTTTGAGTGCTCGCGAAATTCATGCACCAACGCCAACCGCACTGCGACAGAACGACTCGGCGAATGGCCGGGCGATCGGGCATGACCGACTTCTTCCTCCCAGAGTCGCAGAGCGTCGCGTGCGCGCGGATGCTCGTTCTGCCCGCGAAACAGGGTGACGTCCGTGGGGGGATACCCGTGGCTGATCAACAACTGAAATAGAAAATCCTGCGTTTGTATGGACTCCGTGAAGATCACGGCCTTGCCGGTTCCCTCGCCGGTCGCGCCTCGTTCGCGAATCACTTTGAGGGCGTTCAACAGACAATCGGCTTTGCTGTCACGATCCAATGCTCTAGCACGAGCGATGAAATCCTCAATCCGATCCAACTCCGCACGAACGCGATCTTCCGATGGCGGTTGATCAGCGGACGATTCGTCAGGCGACTCTGAAACAACGTCCGTGACGTCATCCAAGTCCTCTTCAAACTCAGCGTTCATGTCTTGAACAAGATCGTCCCAGGATTCATCCCGCGTCCCCGCAAGCTCGCGCCGCAGTCGCTCGGTGACTTTGACGAGACTCGCCCGCAGTGCCGCCAATGACGATCCCATTCGTCGATGAAAGCCAATCAGCAGTAAACGTCGATTGCGACCACCGAACGAGCACAGATACGGATCGAGTAACCAAGCGGTGACATCATCGTAAAGACGCTGCTCGTCGGGACTCATCGAGTATTCAATCAACTTCGCTTGCCGATCGACGAACGGGACTTCCAAGAATTCTTGAGCCTGCCGACGCAATGTGCGTTGCACGACGTTCTCCAGGCGCTTCCGAAGCTCAAACACTTGGTTCTCATTCAGGCCGCGATCCGATCCTTCGCAGAAGATTTCGCGAAAGGTCGGCAGTTTCCCCAGAAGCTGTCCCGTCTGCTCAACGTATTGCACAAGTCCCCAAAGTTCGGCCAGCGAGTTTTGAATCGGAGTTGCTGTCAGCAGAAGAACCGGCGTGCCCGTCGGCTTGAGAAACGATCGCACACGATCGGCAATTTGTGCCTCGCCAGAATCAACTTTGTACTCTCCGGCTTTGTCATACCGCTTATAGATTCCGGCAAAGATTTCATGGGCCTCGTCGATAATGACCAGATCAAACGGGTCCGCTGAGCTGAGCAGCGGCGCTCCGCGCAATCCACCGGCAAACTCGCGATGCACCAAGAAGACGCCGTCTCCCGCGAATGCTTCCGGATCGGCCCGCCCTTCTCGAGTCTCGATGCCAAACAGCGAGTACAACTCTGTCTGCCACTGCCCAACGAGCGACTTCGGGAGGATCAACAAAATCCGCCGCTTGCCTTCAGCAAGCAATTGAGCAATGACCAAGCCCGCCTCAATGGTTTTCCCAAGCCCAACTTCGTCAGCAAGAATGCAACCACCCTCAGGAATCCGCTTCAGGGCAAAGACAACGGCGTCAATCTGATGCGGATTGGGATCGATGCGTCCAAACCGCTGCGAGGTCGCAAACCTCAATTGCTCATCCGCACGCCTCAGCCGACACAGTTCCTCAGCCAATAACCGTCGCCGAATCGGATGGAGCAGACCCATGAAATGCACCCCACAAAGTTATTGAAACAATGAGGCTGCCGAATCGAGAGTTCAAGCGACACGATCCAGTAAATCGCCCGCAGCATGAATGTCGGTGTGATTCTCGCCAACCAGTCGATGCTGGACCTCAAGCGAGAAGACCTGATCCCCGTCGTCGAAACCAACTGCCGTTACCGATGCACGAAGTACAACAAACCGGACCATCCCTAGACACGAGTCACCGAAGCCGCATTGGACCGTCAGGTTCTCGCCGTGTTCGACAAGATGCGGATCGAAGATGACGGGGTTCGCGAATGGTTCCGCGCCGTACTGGCATCAAAAACCAAGGACGCTCAAGCCGACACTCGTGCCCAACGGGCCGAACTCCAACGTCAGGAAACCATGATTGCCGCTCAGCAGGACCGATTGCTGAACCTTCGAATCAACGACCAAAGCGACGAAGCGACGTTCAATCGCAAACAAACAGAAATGCGCGACCGCCTCGCTTCGATCATGCTTCAACTGGAAGTTCTGAACCGTTCCCGCGACGAAAACGCCGAAATAACGTCCAAGGTGTTTGAACTTTCTCAAACCCTTCGCCAGCGATGGCTTATCGCAGACTATGCTGAAAAACGTAAGATCCTCGAAATCGTCTGGTTGAACTGCCGACTCATCGACGGAACTCTTTGCCCACAAATAAGAAAGCCCTTCGACGTTCTCGCCGAAGGGCTTCTTTTGAAGAAAAGTGGAGGCGGGAGGGAGTTGAACCCTCGACCTCTGCATTGCGAACGCAATCGCTCAGAGTTCTAAGTGACAATCCGCCAGAAGTTGTGGCAATGGATGATTCACGACTCACCAATGGACTCACCACCGCAACGGAAAATGAGCACGTCGAGCCGTCATCCGGTTCATTTTTGGAGGCACTGGCAATGATTGCGTCCCTGCCGTTGTCGGATGCGGATAAAGCTGAAGCTGTCCGGCGATTGTTGGCCGTGAAGAATGGTCAGCCTCAAGCCACTCAACCCGCTGACACTGCAAATTTGCAGTAAGCCATGCCGAAGGGCGAAAACGTCGGCGGATGCTTGGCGTTGATTACTTTGCGGTCGTCTCGGATCAATGGGCGGAAAGTGCAATGCCGCTCTTTTTTGTGCTCGACCGTGGTAGCGTTGCCGAGTTCACCCAGACGACCGTTCGTCGTTGGAAACTTTGGCGAACTGATGATGACGTGCTCTGGCGGTTCGGTCATTTTGTTGGCGAACGTGTTGACCATCGGTGTTGACGATTTCCGAGCTTGTCGGTGTGTCTCACCGAGAAAGAGCGAAAAACGATGTCACGGCGAACGAATCCTAAGTTGCCGACTCCGCGCGATCTGAGCATTTTTGAACGGGTGACGATTCGCGGCGAGCGGCAGACCGCTTTGGCTTCCGAATTGGGGTTGAGCAAGCAACGAGTCAACAGGATTTGCGACCGCGTCGGGAAGCTCGTTTTTCAGGAACTGGCCGACGACTTCTCGGAACACCGTCAGCGGACGCTGTTGCGGCTGGAGCATGTCTACAGCGAAGCGTTGACGGCTTGGGAGACGTCCAAGGCGGGACGGAGTTCTGTCACCGAATCAACCAGCGCGGCGGGCCAAGTGTCTCGGTCAACGACTCGTCATGCGCCGGTGGGCGATGTCCGCTTTTTGACGGAAGCTCGGCAAACGGTGGCTGACATTCGCGAACTCTGCGGGCTGGATGCCACGAAGACGGAAGTCCAGAAGATTCGGGACGAGTCGAAAACTTTCGAGGTCGAGTTGGCCAACATGTCGGACGAAGAATTGGCGCAGGAAGCCTTGCTTTACGATCTGGTCATGGACGGAACGCTTCGCATCGTCGATGACACCGGGGGGAGGGGGGTAAAAACGCTCGGGGACAAAACTGTCACGGTGGAGTATGGCTCGGCGAAAGTGCCCTGATTTTGGGAAAGCTTTCGGCCCTCTTACCGCGCTCGAAAATGCGATGGTGCAACATCGCATCGAAACAGCGGGCATCATTTTCGGCGTCCGCCCAGCAGAGTCCGAATATCAATGAGCACCGCGCGAATCTCAACAAACAAGCCGACGACAAAAGCCATAAACAAATTCGAGATTGCGGCTGTTATGGATAACCAAAAGATCGCCCACCAGAAGTTTCGTTCATCGTCCTTATATGCGGACGATGCTCTGACAAGCGCGAAGATTGCACTCAGTGAACTGAACACAACAAACAATCCAAACAACTGAACCCAGCCGTTCAATGGAGCGAGAGTGGGTGGAACTTCGGAATTGTTTTGAGAGTCCTTGGCTGGTGCGGTCGGCAATGCTGCCCGTTCGATGTTGGCAATCGCGTCATCCCAATTCTCAAATGTAGAAAACGCCGTCAATTCCGTGCGTCGATATTCCCAGATCAATGCGAATTGAAAACTCCGTTGTGCGCCGCGAACGAGTTCTTTGAATTGAGATATCGTGGCGTGAGGGTCAGGCAATTGCGAACTGTAGTCAGGAAGTGCCGGAACCGTTTTTTGCATGTGCAAGTTTTTTCTGGCGCTCGTGGAAAATGCCTGAAACTCCACGTCTACGGTCCTAACGCACTGACCGAAAGAGTAAAGTGCGGCAACAGCGTTTTGGACGGCGTCCCAAAATGAGCCAAAGGTGTTTTGTTCATATTCGCGGGCGGCATTGTCGAGATGATGATCGGCCAGATTGAGAAACGACGGCAGTTTTTTGAGGGCCGCAACGTGCGCCTTAGCTGAACGATCAAGTTCACGAAGCCTTGTCTCATCAATTAGACGGTCTATTGGTGGCCGGGCTGACGACCGAAGAAATACAACAGCGGCGTGAAGCCTTGTCGCATCAATTAGACGGTCTATTGGTGGTGCTGCCGCCGATTCAGGAAGGTCATCAATTAGACCGAACTTGAAACGCCGATTGTTGATCAAATTGTGGTGTTTGGCGGGGATTATGGCGGAAAACGGTCTTTATTAAATTACACTTGTAGCCAGAAAATAGGGGAATTGCTCTGGCCTTCTGGCGGAGACCGGCTACAACT